>CAYMTH010000018.1:13336-20772 GCA_964393235.1 uncultured Solibacteraceae bacterium
CTGCCGGCCGTGGCGGCGCTCGAAGCCGCCGAAGCCGACCTCGCCGCGGCCGGCCGCGCGTTCCGCTGGAAGCTGATCGACGGCGCCGGCAAGGAGCACATCATCCCGGTGACGCTGCCCGCCACGGAGACCTCGCTCCGCATCGGCCCCGTGCCGGCCAAATGGGCGCCGGGCCGCTACCGCATGGTGGCCGAATGGGACTGGAACACGGTGCCGGTCGAGGGCGACATCGAACTCCACGCGCTGCCCGAGCTCTCCTCGCTCCGCCTCACGCCCGACACGGCCGACCGCCTGGTGCCGAACAGCGGGCCGGTGCGCGCCCGCCTCAACGGCGCGCCCGCGTACTTTGTTCAATCGCTGAAGCTGCTCCGCCTCGGCGACGCGCTGGCCCAGCCGGCGACGCTGCCGTTCGCGGCCGACGGCGACGGGCTTGAATTCGAAGTGAACACCAACGCGCTCGCCGTCGGTCCGTATACGCTCACCATCGCCCAGCAGGGCGGCGCGAAAACCGAGCTCGCCATCGCCGTGCAGGCGCCCGCGCCCGTCATCGAAAACCTGCCGCTGCGCGTGCATGAGGGGCCCGCGCAGACGTTGACGCTGGCCGGGCGCGGCCTGGACCGGATCGAGCGGCTCACCTCGAAATACGCCCGCATCGACTGGGACCGCGCGACGCGACGCGCCCAGGTCGCGCTGCTCGCCAAGGCCCCGCCGCAGCTGGAAATCGAGGCTCACGTGGAGGGCCGCCACCTGCCGCTGCGCATCGCCGCGGCGATTCAGGCGCTCGGGCCCAAACCCGCCATCGCGGCCGTCACGCGCGCCCCGCAGCAGCCGGGCAGCGTTGAACGCCGCGCCGATGAGATCGATGCATCGCTGCCCGCCGCGTTCTCTTTGAGGGTGGAGAACCTGCCGCCCGCGGCCCGCGTCACGCTTGCCTGCGCCGAGGACGGCCTGCGCGCGCCGGAGGTCGACGCCCGGCCGACCGGGCCCGATACGCTCTACTTCACGGTCAGCGGTGGTCTGCCGGCGGGCTGCACGCTCTCGGCTTCGGTCGCCGGATCCGACCCGGCCGCGCTCGGCCGCGTCGTCGTGCTGCCTTCTTTGACCGCGTTCGCTCTCACCGATCAACCGGGCGCGGCGCCGGACACGTTTAAAGGCACGCTGCGCGGCAAGGGGCTCGAGGCGATCGGCCGCACCGGCTGGACCGCGGAATCGGGCCGGGACGTGACGGCTCTGCCCGCCCCGGACGGCGAGGGGCAGCAGTTGGAGATCGAGATGCCGTGGCCTTCGCCCGCGCCGCACGCGCCGCTGCGCGTTTGGCTGCGCGGGGAGACGGAACCGCGGCTGACGACGACCCGCTACTAGCGGCCTTCGCTGAGCGCCTTCGCCATCTCGGCGTCCTCTTCCGCCATGGACGTATTGCCGAGCATTTTGAAGGCGGCGGCGCGGTTGCGGTAGGCGTTGGCGTAGTTCGGGTTCAGGCGGATGGCGGCGGTGAAGTCCTCGACGGCGCCTTTGTAATCGGCCAGGCGCATCTTGGCGTAGCCGCGGCCATTGAAGGCGAGCGGCTGTTTGGGGTTTTCCTCGATGGCGGCGGTGAAGGCCCCGATCGCGCCCTTGAAATCGTTCGCGGCGCTCAGGCGGCGGGCCTCTTCCTGCTTGCTGACGGGCTTGGCTGGCTTGGGCGCTTCGGCGATGACGGGTTTGGGGGCGGGTTTCGGCGGGTCGACTGGCGTTGGCGCGGGCGCCGGCGGTGGTTCGGGGGCGGGCGGCTTCGGCGCCGCGGCGACGACCGGCGCCGGGTTGCGCTGTTCGGCCAGCTTGCGCCGCGCGCTCTGCAGCACGCCGAGCGGCTCCGGGTTGCCGGGCGCGAGTTGCACCGCTCGCTCCAGGTCGCGAATGGCGAACTCGAAGTTGCCGTTCAGGTAGTACGCGCTGCCGCGCGCGAGCCAGGCTTCCATCAGGTCGGGCGCCAGCTGGATCGCCTTGCCGCGGTCCGCGTAGCCCTCCTCGTGGCGCTTCAGCATGTGCAGGGAGCCGCCGCGCGCGATGTAGGCCCGCGGGTTGTCGGGCTGCAGGCGCACCGCCTCGCTGCGATCGGCGAGGGCCTCTTCGATGCGGTTCATGGCCACGTAGCTGGCCGCCCGCGCCAGCCGCAGATTGGCGTCGGCGGGCTTCAGCTCGATCGCCCTGCCGAGGTCGGCTACCGACTCTTCGTTGCGGTTCAACCGGCGGTACGCCTCGCCGCGCAGAAACAGCGCCCGCTGCTCGTCCGGCTGCAGTTGCAGCGCCGCGGAGAGCTCCTTCACCGCCTGCTCGAACTGGCCCAGCTGGCCGTGGGCGAACCCGCGCTCGACCAGCAGTTCCACCCAGTCGGGCTTGATCGCCAGGCCGCCGTTGAAGTCCGCGATCGCTTCGCGGAACTGGCGTAGCGCCATGTTCTCCAGGCCGCGCTCCTTGTAGAGCTGCGCGTCGGACGGGCTGGCGGCGATCGCCTCGGCGTAGCTGACGACGGCCGCGCCGTGCTGCTCCATGGCGGCCAGCACGCGGGCGTGCGCCGTCCACGTCTCGGCGGTCTTCACGCCGGCCGCGAGCGACGCGTCGTAGTCGGCCTTCGCTTCCTTCCAACGCCGCGCGCGGGCGTGGATCGCGCCGCGCAGCGCCAGCGCCGGGCCGTCTTCCGGCCGTGCCCGCAGCAGCGCCGTCAGGTCGGTCTGCGCGTCGGCCTCGCGGCCCAGCGCCAGGTAGGCCTGCGCCCGCGCGCGCTGCGCCTCCGTGAAGCCCTGCCGGTACAGGATCGCCGTCGTGAACTGTTCCAGCGCCTCATTCCAGCGCCCCGCCGCGGCTGCCGTCCGCCCCTCCGCAAACGCCTTGTCGGCGCGCGCGTCGTCGGTGTGCGCGCCCGCCTCCCGCACCGTCTGCCCGCTTCCTGCGGGGGCGCCGAGTAGACTGCACGCGAGCAAGAGTGCCCGGGCCGAATCGCGTCCTGCCATCGTCCCCAGCTTACAGTACCCGGCGACTTCCGAGGCGGCTCGGACTTTTCTGGAATAAAGGCGCCCGCCGCGCGGGTCGATAGACAGGTGAGGTCAATCGATGGACGTCCTTTACATCACCGACCCCGTGACGATGGCGCTGCTGGATGCGACCCGCCCGGCCGGCGTCGTTGTCACTCTCCCCTACCCCGGGGACCGCGCGCCGGAGGAACTGCTGGATGCGATCGGGCGAACGCATCCGGATCTACCCGTGGCCTTCCTCCGGCCCGGCGGGCCGGCGCGCGAAGCCGTCCGGCTGCTCCGGCTCGGCGCCGCCGAGTACTTTGACGATCCGGCCGAAGCGGCCCGGTGGAATCCGTCGCACCGCGAAGCCGCGCCGGAATCCGAGCCGTGGCGATCCTTTCTCATCGGCGCGAGTCCGGTGATGCAACCGGTGTTCGATACCATCCGCCTGCTCGGCCCGCGGCGGTCCACCGTGCTCATCCAGGGCGAGACGGGCACCGGTAAGGAGATGGTCGCGCGGGCGCTGCACGCGGCCAGCACACGCGCCACCGCCCCGCTGGTATCCGTCAACTGCACGGCGCTGCCCGACACTCTTCTCGAAGCCGAGCTTTTCGGACATACCCGCGGCGCGTTCACCGGCGCCATGCAGGCGCGCGTCGGGCGCTTCGAACAGGCCCAGCGCGGGACCATCTTCCTCGATGAAGTGGGCGATCTACCGTTCGACATTCAGGCCAAACTGCTCCGCGTCCTGCAGGAACGCGAGTGCCAGCGGCTCGGCAGCGGGGAAACCGTCAAGCTCGACGTCCGCGTGATCGCCGCCACCAACGCCGATCTCGAACACCGCATCGAACACGGCAAGTTCCGCGAGGATCTCTACTACCGGCTGAACGTCGTGCCCATCCTGCTGCCCCCCCTGCGCGACCGCTGGCAGGACATTCCCGCCCTTGTCGATCACTTCCTCGAAAAGATCTGCCGCGCCGAAGGCATGCCCGCGAAGAAGGCGTTCCCGGAGACGATCGAGGCGCTGCAGCAATATGCGTGGCCCGGCAACGTGCGCCAGCTCGAAAACACGGTCGAACGGGCGGTGATCCTCTCCGGCGACCGCGCCATCCTCTACCCGTCGGACTTCTCTCTGCCCCGCGCCGCGGCGGCCCCGCCTGCCCCGGCGGCGCTCGTCCCCGACGCCGGCCTCGACCTGCAGATGACGGTCCAGAAACTCGAACGGACGCTGATCGAACAGGCCCTCCGCCGCACCGGCGGCAACAAGAGCCAGGCCGCCGATATCCTCGGCATGAAGCGCACCACGCTCACCGCGAAGATGAAAGCGCTCGAGGCGGCGGCCGTGTAGAACCTACCGCTGCAGCGGATCCTCGATCCACGGCGGCGTCGCCGTCAACAGCCGCCCCAACTCCGGCTCCAGCTTCTCCATCGCGCACTTCATCTCCCACGCCACCTTCCGGTAGCTGAAGTGCCCCTTCACGCCGCTCCGGACCCGCGCGATGTACTCGGTTTCCGCGAAGTCCATCTTGAACAGGAACCGGCTCCTCGCGCCGAACGGCAGCAGGTAGTCGGAACCCGGCGACGGCAGCGTCCGCATCGCGGCCAGCGCCCCGTCCATCGCCCGCCGGTAGGTCTCCTCCATCCCGGAGGCCACCACCACCGACGGCATGTCGTAGCCCAGCGCGCCCGTGTACGCCTGCCGGTACTGCTGGCAGCGCCGGTGCCGGTGCATGTCGCGGTAGGCGCCCACGTCCATCACCATGTCGAAACAGTACAGGTTGCCGCGGAACTCGCGCAGCAGGTCGTCGCGGCGGGTCCGCGACCGCACCGCCGTGTCGATCACCTCCGCCCGCACCGCCGCCGAAACGCCGGCCGCCCACTCGTAGAGCGCCCGGAACGGCCAGTTGCAGACCGGATAGAGCAGCGTGGCCACGATGTCGGCCACCGTGTCGGCCGGCTTCAACAGATCCACCGGATCCATCTCCTCGGAGCCGTACGATCCCAGGTTCTGTGCCGCCCACACCCGCAAATCCTCGCGCGACTCGCGCAGATGCTCATCCGCCGTGCAGTACTTCGCCAGCGTCGGCGCCAGAGGTTCGGCCGGCGCGTTCAGGTCCCACTTGCATGCCGGCTCGGCCGCGCAGGCCGCCGCGATCTCGTCCCCGATCGCCCGCAGTTCCGCGTACGGCGACGCCTTCAACCGCTGGATCTGCTTTTCCAGCGTCCGGATCGACGTCACCTGCCCCACGTTCGTCGGCACGCCCCAGAACAACAGGTACCGCGCCACGTCGAACGCGCGCGCCGCGATGTTCCGCTGATACGCGTCCGGCTTCATCGCTTCCGGCCGCGGCAACTGCCCGCTCAGGTGCGCGAACGCCGCCTCGTGCACTTCCCGGTAGGTCGCCATCAACTGCTCGCCCGCCGCCTGGTACACCGACGCCTGCTCGCCCGAAAACTCCGGCGGCGTGATGAACCCGAGCCGCCCGAAGTCCTGATACCGCGACGACTTCGCTTGCCCGTCCCACAACTGCTCGTCCTCGACCTCCGCCGCCGCCAGTTCCGAAATCCCCTCGAAACACATCGCGATGTGCCCGAGGTCCGCGATCGACGCGTGGCCGTACTGAAAGTAAAAACTGTCCAGAAACTTGGACGAATCGTGCGTGCGGACCCACGCCAGCGAGTCGACAATCGAGTCCGCCGACCGGCTGTAGCGGGCCAGCGCATACGCGCTCTTCTCCGGGGGCATCGGAGAGATCGCGAAAATCTGCCGTGTTGTGCGTTCAGGCATACTGGAATTTCAATGATACTCCGCATCCGCCGCATCCACCCCGACGCCACGCTCCCGAAGTATGCCCACGGCCCCGAGGAAGACGCCGGCATGGACCTCTGCGCGGTCGAAGACGCCCTGCTCGAACCCAACGTCCCGCAGGCCGTCCCCACCGGTCTCACCCTCGAGCTCCCCCCGGGCTATGAAGCCCAGATCCGGCCCCGCTCCGGTCTCGCCCTCAAGCACGCCATCAGCGTCCCCAACAGCCCCGGCACCATCGACCCCGGCTACCGCGGCGAAGTCAAAGTCATCCTCATCAACCTCGGCCGCGCCCCCTACCAGATCCACAAAGGCGACCGCATCGCCCAGATGGTCATCGCCCGCTATGAGGCCCTCGAAATCGTCGAAGGCGAACTCTCCGATTCCAACCGCGGCGCCGGCGGCTTCGGCTCCTCCGGCCGCTAAAGGATCGTCCTAAGTCGATTTGGACTGATCCCGCACGATCCGCATCCCGGTGAAGAACACCACGATCCCCGCCGCCGTCAGCGCCACGAACTTCCCGAACGTCGCCCAGTTGTACCCTTTGAACGGCTGAATCCGGTCCGGATTGTCGGCGTCGGTAAAGAACTCGTAGGTCTGTCCGGCCACCAGATGCTTCCCGCGGTACTTCTCCCGCGCCTCCGCCTCCGATCCCGCGCGCACCGGCGTCGTCAGATTCGTCCGCTGCTCCCCCTCCGGCGTCGTCCACTTCAACTGCAGCCGGAAACTGTACACGCCCTCGCCCCGGAAGGCGATATCGTTCGCCAGCACCTGCGCCATCACCCGGCCCGACTTCTGCAACTCCATATGCGGCCCCAGGATGCCGATCATCCCGATCCCGGTCAGGAACAGCCCCAGATAGGTGAAAATCTTGCCCAGCGCGCGTCGGGAAACTGACATGCTTTCAGTATCCCCGACTCGCGCCGTTCACCGCGCCAGCAGATCGTACCGCGCCAGCCAGCCAGCCGCGTCCCAATCCTCCCCCGCACCCGCCGCCGCCATCTCCCGCGCCTCCGCCCGCCGCCCCTGCCGGTACAGCACCGGCGCCAGCAGCGCCCGGGCCCGCGCGGCGTACGGCGTCTCCAGCAACTCCTCCAGCAGCGGCATCGCCTCCCCTTCCCGCCCCGCCAGCACCAGGCTCGCCGCCTGGTAATACCGCGCGTCGTGCCGGTCGTCGTCGTACTCCAGCACTTCGCCGAACGCCGCCGCCGCGTAATGCCACTTCGCCTGCCGGTAGAAGACGAACGCCGCGCGGAACTGAATCTCCGCCTCGTCGTTCGTGTCGTCGGTCCGCAACTCGGGCGCCGGGGGCGCCGCCGGCGTCCGCAGCCCGATCTCCCGGTCGTACACCGGCTGATACACCGGCCGCTCCGCCGGAGAGCACCCCGTCAACAGCAGCACCCCGATCACCATGATCACCGCCCCCGCCAACCGCCTCCCCCCCTGCCGCTCGCCCAAAAACTTCGCCCCCAGGATCGCCCCCAGCACGATGCTGATCTCCCGCATCGGCGCCACCCGGTGCAGCGGCGCCGCCGTCAACGCCGTCAGCACCAGGATGTAGCTGAGCGGGCTCATCGCCCCGATCAGTCCCAGCCGCCACCACTCCTCCCGCGCCACCCGCCGCGTCTCGTCCCAGC
>CAYMTH010000019.1:0-20356 GCA_964393235.1 uncultured Solibacteraceae bacterium
CGGAGATGACGTCGATACAGACGGGCGAGTTGAAGGCCGGGTTCATCCCGGGGCACGGGTGGGGGCTGGGCGTCGGCGTGGTGCGGGAGCCGCAGGGGCAGACGGCGCTGGTGAAGGCCGGGACGTTCGGGCACGGCGGGGCGTTCGGGACGCAGGCGTGGATCGATCCGAAGGGCGGGGTGGCGCTGATCCTGATGGTGCAGCGGGCGAACTTCCGCAACTCCGACGATTCGCCGGTGCGGCTGGCGTTTACGGAGGCCGCGCTGGGAGCGCGTTGAGCCGACCGTGGCGAAACTGCAGAAGATCGGACTGACGTTTAAAGAGAAGCTGCTGAAGCGGTATTTCGTGCGCTGGCACATGAGCGCGATTCTGGCGGCGACGGTGGCCTCCGGGGTGGTGATCGACAAGGGGCTGCTGGCCGTTGGGTTCGGGAGCATGGGGTGGCGGTACGCGGTGAGCGTGCTGGGGGCGTACGGGGTGTTTTTTCTGCTGGTGCGGATGTGGATCTGGTACGCGGCGGGGATTCAGCCGAAGGTGCCGGATTTCGATTTGCCGGACGACGTTCCGCTGCCGTCGGGCGGCGGAGGCGGGGGGAGCGTGGCGGAGGTCGGATTTCACGGGTTTCAGGGCGGCGACGCGGGGGGCGGCGGGGCCTCCGATCTATTCGATCCGGCGGTGACGCCGGGATCCGGGGGCGGGGGGAGTTCGGGCGGCGGTTTTGGCGGGAGTCTCGATCTCGACATCTCCGTCGATGACGAAGGGATCTGGATCCTGCTGGCACTGGCGGTACTGGTGCTGATTATTGCCGGGGCGGGGGGCTATCTGATCTGGATGGCGCCGGAGATCCTGCCGGAAGTGGCATTGGAGTGCGCGATCGGGGCGGGGTTGGTGCGGCAGTTGAAGGACGAGGGTTCGGGGTGGGCGGGGCGGTTACTTTGGAAAACTTGGATTCCGCTGGTGATCGTGATGGTGGCGGCGTTCGCGGTGGGTTCGTTCATCCAGTCGACCTGCCCCGGGGCGGTGAGCGCGCGGGCGGCGTTGACGTGCGCGGTGACGGAGTAGAGACTTAACAGTTCGTTACAAACCGCACGCGGGTTTGCTGCGTCTGTAGGGACAGGTACACAGAGATGAAAGCTCACCTGGTTCTAGCGGCGATGGCGTTTGCGGCGTACGGGAACGAACTGCGCGACTTGAGCGCGGGGCTCGAATCGCTCTCCGAGGCGGTCTCGCCGGCGGTGGTGCAGATCGCGGCGTCGGGGTACGGGCCGCTGCAGGACGGCGGGCCGACGCGGGTGGCGGCGGTGGTGGGCCGGCACCGGAGCACGGGGTCCGGCGTGATCGTGGATCCGGAGGGGTACATTCTGACAAACGCGCACGTGGTGGCGAACACGCAGCGGGTGCGGGTGTCGCTGACCGAGCGCGGAGGGCGGCGGGGCGGGACGTGGGTGGACGCGAAGATCGTGGGCCAGGACGAGGAGACGGATCTGGCGTTGTTGAAGGTGGAGAAATCGGGATTGACGGCGCTGCCATTCGGGAATTCGGACACGCTGCGGCAGGGGCAGATGGTGGTGGCGATCGGGAATCCGATGGGGCTGAAGAATTCGATGACGATGGGCGTGTTGAGCTCGACGGCGCGGCAGTTGGGCGAGGACGACCCGATGACCTATCTGCAGACGGACGCGACGATCAACCCTGGCAACAGCGGCGGGCCGCTGGTGGACCTGGAGGGGCGGCTGGTGGGGATCAACACCTTCATCCTGTCGCGGTCGGGCGGGAGCGAGGGGCTGGGGTTTGCGATTCCGAGCAACATGGCGGCGGGGATTTACGAACAGTTGAAGACAAACGGGCGGGTGCAGCGCGGGGAGATCGGGGTGACGTTGCAGAACATGACGCCGGTGCTGGCGCAGGGATTGGGGTTGGAGCAGACGTGGGGCGCGATTGTGACCGACGTGACGGAGAAGGGCGCGGCCGCGGCGGCGGGGGTGCAGGCGAAGGACATCATTGTGTCGATCGACGGCAAGCCGGTGGAGAACGCGACGCAGTTCGCGATGGGGATTTTCCGGCACCGGGCGGGGGACACGGTGAAGCTCGGCGTGGTGCGGAACGGCAAGGAGATGGAGATCGCAAGCGCGGTGCTGCCGAAGGACGACAGCGCGACGCAACTGGCCAAAAAGGTGAGCGCGGAGGTGAATCTGGTGCCGCAGATCGGGCTGCTGTGCGTGGACGTGGATGAAACGACCACGAAGATGATGCCGGGGCTGCGGCGGCCGTACGGGGTGATCGTGGCGGCGCGGGCGCCGTCGGTGTCGAGCCAGCAGACGCCGCTGCAGCCGGGCGATGTGGTTTACGCGATCAACGGAAAGCTGATTCCGGACCTGGCCTCGTTCCGGACGGCGATGGGGAGCTTCCAACCGGGCGATGCCGTGGTGTTCGAAGTGGAGCGGCCCGGGAAGATGGCGCTGCTCGAGTTTGAGTGGGAGTAGGCGAATCTGGTAGATTTGGGCGCATATTCCCGTGCGCACTCCACTTCTCCTTTTCTCGATTCTCACGGTTTGTTCGATCGGCGGGGCGCCGGCCCCGGCCCTTCCCGCGGGCGGCGCGGTGCGGGTGGAGATCTTTGAAGACATTGCGGCGGGCAAAGAGTTTGACCTGACGGGCGCGGCGGCGGTGGACGCCTATACGGAGCCGGCATTCGCGTTTGTGCACACGCCGACGAAGTTCGCGGCCAACGCGGCGCCGCTGGACCGGTCGACTCCGTTTTATCTGCGGGCCACGTATAAACGGTTATTCGCGGCGGGGCGATACCAGTTCCGGCTGCGGGCGCGCGGGGCGGCGCGGCTGTGGATCGACGGGAAAGCGGTGGCGGCGACGAAGGCGCAGAAGCCGAACACGTCGAGCGACGACCCGGTGCCGCCGCCGGTGGAGCGCGGCAACACGCCGCTGCGGCCGGTGGCATATCCGCACCAGGATGCGGTGGTCACGCTGGAACTCGGCGCCGGGGAGCACGCGTTCGAGTTGATTGCAGTGGTCGGCGGCAAGGGGCTGTACCCTTCGACGGGCGAATTGGCGGTGGGCGTTTCGCGGAACGGGGAAGTGGACCGGTTGCTGGGGCCGGACGGCGCGCCGATGCTGACGGACGCGGGATGGGAGAGCTACGTGGCGGCGTCGTTTGCGCGGCACACGGGCTCCGACCGGGAGCGGCGGCGGGCGGTGAGCCGGGAGGTGGCGGCGGCGTGGAACGAGCGTCACCGGACGCTGCGCGCGAAGATGACCCCGCCGGCGAAGGATGCGACGATCGACGGATTCATCGACGCGAAGCTGCAGGCGGCGGGCGTGAAGGCGGCGGCCGGGCTGAGCGATCTGGAGTTTTTGCGGCGCGTGACGCTGGACACGACGGGGCTGATTCCGACGCCGGAGCAGGTGCGCGCGTTTCTGAAAGACGACCCGGCGACGCGGCGGGCGAAGGCGGTCGAACGGCTGGTGAACGACCCGTCGTGGGCGGACCACTGGGTGGCTTACTGGCAGGACGTGCTGGCGGAGAACCCGGGAATCTTGAAGCCGGACCTCAATAACACGGGGCCGTTCCGGTGGTGGATGCATCAGTCGTTCGCCGACAACGTGCCGTTTGACCGGTTCGTGGCGGAGTTGGTGCAGATGGAAGGATCGCCGACGCTGGGCGGGCCGGCGTCGTTCGGGCTGGCGACGTTGAACGACGCGCCGATGGCGGCGAAGGCGGACATTATCGGGCAGGCGTTTCTGGGGCAGAAGATGAGCTGCGCACGGTGCCATGACGCGCCGTTCCATCCGTTCAAACAGAAAGACCTGTTCGCGATGGCGGCGATGCTGAACGGGAAGGCCGTGAAGTTGCCGGTGACGAGCACGGTGCCGCAGGGCGAGGGCGGGCGGAAGCCGAACGTGACGTCGGCGTTGAAGCCCGGGGAGATGATCGCGCCGGAGTGGCCGTTTGCGAAGCTGGCGGCGCACGCCGAGACGGGCGAGCTGCCGGCGGCGGGCGCGGTGGAGTCGCGGCGGGAGCTGGCCGCCTACATCATTTCGCCGGAGAACGAACGGTTCGCGCAGGTGGTGGCGAATCGCGTGTGGCGGCGGTACATGGGCATCGGAATTTTCGAGCCGGTGGACGACTGGGCGCGGGGTCGGGCGTCGCATCCGGAGTTGCTCGCCCATCTGGCGCAGGAGTTTGCGTACTCGGGCTACGACCTGAAGCATCTGGCGAAGTTGATCTTGAACTCGCGGGCGTATCAGCGGAAGGCGGTGGGGACGGCGGCGGACCAGATGAGCTCGGCCAAGCGGCTGTTCGCGGGGCCGGCGCACCGGAACCTGACGGCGGAGCAGTTGGTGGATTCGCTGCATCTGGCGGCGGGCAAGACGTTCGACTGCGAACCGATGAATCTGAACCCGGCGGGGGACCGGACGGCGAAGCAGTTTCTCGACCTGGGCAATCCGACTCGGGGTTGGCAGATGACGGCGTTGTCGAACGAGCGGGACCGGCCGGCGCTGGCGCTGCCGATCGCGCAATCGATTGTGGACGTGATGACGACGTTCGGGTGGCGGCAGTCGCGGCAGAGTCCGTCGACGGACCGGGACGACGCGCCGTCGCCGATGCAGTCGTTGATTCTGGCCAACGGGGTGCTGGGGACGCGGATGGCGCGGCTGTCGGACGATTCGTGGTTTACCGAACGGGCGATGGGGGCGGCGCGGCCGGTGGAGTTGGTTGACGATACTTTTTTGCGAATTCTCTCGCGGGCGCCGCTGGCCGAGGAGCGGGCGCAGTTCGCCAAGCTGCTGGAACCGGTTTTTGCGGGGCGCGTGGTGGCGGGGGCGGCGGCGCGCGCGACGAAGCGGGAGAGCGACGGGCGCGTGTCGTGGTCGAATCACCTGAGCGCGGAGGCGAGCCTGATCCGGATGGAAGAAGAGCGGAAACTGCGGTACGGCGATCAGCCGACGGCGCGGTTGACCAAAGAGTTCCGGGAGCGGTACGAAGACATGTTGTGGGCGCTGATGAATTCGCCCGAGTTTGCGATGGTGCCCTGATGTTGATGAACCGGCGTGAGTTTGTTCAGATGGCCGCGGCGGCGACGCTGCCGAAGGGGAAGGCGGACGCCTGCATTTTCCTGTGGCTGGGGGGCGGCGCGGCGCAGATCGATACGTTCGATCCGAAGCGGCGGGGGGACGGGAAGAAGGTTCCTGGCTCCTATTACGATTCGATCGACACGGCGGTCCGCGGGGTGCAGGTGACCGAGCATCTGGCGAAGACGGCGCCGCTGCTGGACCGGTGCGTGCTGTTGCGGTCGATCACGCATTCGATCGTGAGCGAACACGCGGCGGCGGCGAACCTGGTGCATACAGGGCGCATGCCGAGCGGGACGCTGCAGTATCCGTCGATCGGGTCGGTGATTTCGCATCAGTTGGGGCCGAAGACGGACGAGGTGCCGAGCTACGTGGTGATGGGGTATCCGAACATCACGCGCGACCCGGGGTTTCTGGGCGCGAAGTACGGCTACATTTACCTGACGCAGGTGGACATCGGCCCGAACGGACTGGTGCGGGCGCCGGACGTGGTCGCGGCGCGGCAGGACCGGCGGGAGACGCTGCTGGCGGCGATGCGCGACGGCCATCAGAAACGAAACGCGGGCGACCCGGTGGTGCAGGCGCAGGCCGATGTTTCGCGGCAAGCGTTCCGGCTGGCCGGGCCGCGGTTCATGAACGTGTTCGATTTGAACCGGGAGAGTTCGACGCTGCGGCAGGCCTACGGCAGCGAGTTCGGGCAGCGATGCCTGCTGGCGCGGCGGCTGGTGCAGTCGGGCGTGCGGTTCGTCGAGGTGTCCTATAACCTCAACTTCCTGAACGGCAGCGGGTGGGACACGCACAACGAGGGGCAGTTGAAGCAGCACCTTCTGATTCAGGATCTGGACCAATCGTTCGCGACGCTGCTGCAGGATCTGGAGCGGAACCGGATGCTGGATACGACGCTGGTGGTGATCGCCACCGAGTTCGGGCGGCCGCCGGAGTTCGACGCGGGTGGCGGGCGCGGGCACCAGTCCGAGGCGTTTACGATGGTGCTGGCCGGGGGCGGATTGAAGACCGGGCAGGCGATCGGGACGACCGATGAGCTGAGCAAGAAGATCGTCGACCGGCCGATTACGGTGCCGGATTTCCATGCGACGATCCACCGGGCGCTGGGGATCGATCCGCACAAGAACCTGTACGCCGGTGACCGGCCGGTGCCCATTACGGACCAGGGCAAGCCGGTCACCGAAGCGTTTTCGTAGCGGGGTTACTCCGGGCGCGCGGAGCGTTTGCGGTACGGGAACGACTTCCAATCGGTGGCGGCGCGGCCGTTGAGGTCCCAGACGACCTTGCCGGCGCGGACGGTGACTTCGGCGACGATGCGCTTGTCGCCGGAGCGGACGGCGCCGGCGGAGTCGATGAAGCCGAACTTGCCGGTTTCGAGGCCGAGGATGGCGATGTCGGCCTCGGCGCCTTCGTCGAGGTGGCCGAGGTCGGGACGGTGGATCTGTTTGGCGGGGTTCCAGGTGCTCCACTTGATGATGTCGTCGAGCTTGGCGCCGAGGGTGAGGAACTTGGACATGACGTTGGCCATGTCCTTCATGCCGGCGTTCATGGAGCCGGTGTGGAGGTCGGTGGAGATGGAGTCGGGCCAGAAGCCCTGTTCGGTGAGGGGGGAGGCGATGTTCCAGTAGAAGCTGCCGCCGCCGTGGCCGACGTCGAAGAAGACGCCGCGTTTGCGGCCGGCGATGAAGGCGGGGTTGGTCTTGCCGTCCTCGCCGAGTTCGCCGCGGTGGCCGGAGTAGCAGTGGGTGTAGATGTCGCCGGGGCGCATTTTGTCGCCGAGGAGGGTGCGGAGGTTGCGGTTGAGGGTGATGTAGCCGAAGTCGACCATCATGGGGAGTCCGGTTTCCTTGCCGGCGTTGAGAGCGCCGTCGACGGAGGGCCAGCCTTCGCCGGCGTAGTGGGCGGTTTTAAAGCCGACGACGACGTCCTTGTGTTTTTTTGCGATGGCGGCGGCCTGGGAGGCCTGCATTTCGGAGTTGTCGTCTTCGCCGGCGGGGCTCATGCCGTTGCCGACGATGTTGACGAAGGCGAGGACGCGGGTTTGGGCGCGGTCGATGACGCGCTGGCGGAAGTCTTCGAAGTTGCGCCAGCCGGAGGAGCCGGCGTCGACGAGGGTGGTGACGCCGGTGCGGAAGCTGAAGCCGTCGGGGTAGACGGAGGAGTCGCCGGTGAGGGCGCGGACGCCGGTGCCGGCGTAGACGTGGGCGTGGATGTCGATGAGGCCGGGGACGACGTAGAGGCCCTGGGCGTTGGCGACGCGGGCGGCCTGGGAGGCGGGGATGTCGGGGGCTACTTTGGCGATGCGGGTGCCCTGGATGGCCACGTCGAGCTTGGCGGAGCGGCCGTTTTTGGGGTCGATGACGTGGCCGCCCTTGATGAGGAGGGTGTAGGGGGTCTGCGCGGGGAGCAGGCAGGCGGCGGCCAGAAGGAGTAGGTGTCGCATGGCGACGATTATATCGATGGACCGAAGGGACTAAGGTTCTTGCCGCATCCCGCCGATGGTTAAGGGGAGGCACCGATTGCGCGTCCGGCTGACAGCATCGTGGATGTGGCTCTGGCTGCTTGCCGGCGGGGCGTCGAAGTGTCTGTGGGCGGAGCCGGAGACGATTGCGCAGATCCGGGAGCGGGTGACCGGTCAGGCGCCGCTGGCCTGTTCGGTCGAGGGCGTTGTGGTGGGGACGACGGGGCCGGACACGAATCGACGGACGGGCGTGTTTTTGGAGGACGAGCCGGGCGGGGTATTGGTATGGCTTGGGTCCGGGGAGAATACGCGGCATGTGGGCGACACGCTGCGGGTGCGGGGGGGATGCGCGTTCCGGACGGGCGGGCGGATGGAGATGGACGGGGAGAAGGTGGAGCTGCGGTCGGCGGGCGGGGCGCCGTTGAAGCCGCGGCGCCTGTTTCCGGACGAGGCGCGGAAGCCGGAGTGGCAGAGTACGCTGGCGGAGGTGGACGGCGTAGTGAGCGACGTGCACTGGCAGGATCACCAGGAGTACATCTGGCTGCGCGGCGCGACGCCGTTCCGGGTGAGCTACCCGATGGCGGCGCCGGCGTCGGGGCCGGGGCGGATTGCGCCGGGGATGCGGGTGATCGTGCGCGGGATTCTGGTACCGCAGGCCGATAGCCGGGAGTTGCCGGCGCCGATGGAACTGGTGCTGCGTCATGACGACGATGTCGTGATCGTCGATGCGCCGGTGGCTTCCAGCCGGCAGCTTGTCTATCTGTTTTTGTCGCTGGCGGTACTGGCGGGGGCGTGGATCATCAGCCTGCGGCGGGCGGTGCAGGAGCGGACGCGAGCTTTGAAGGAGGCGCTGCGGCGGGCCGAGGAGGGGTCGCGGATGAAGTCGTCCTTCGTGGCGAACATGAGTCACGAGATCCGGACGCCGCTCAATGCGATCATCGGTTTTTCGGATCTGCTGATGGAAGGCGCCCAGGCGGAGCAGCGGCGGGCGCTGGAGACGATCCGGCTGAGCGCGAATACGCTGCTCGGCGTGATTAATGACGTGCTCGATTTTTCGAAGATTGAATCGGGGAAGCTGGACCTGGCGATCGAAGAGGCATCGCCGCGATCGATCGTGGAGGAGGCGCTGGATATCACGGCGCCGCCGGCGCTGGCGAAGGGCTTGGACGTAGCGTACTCGGCCGATCCCGAGGTTCCCGAGCGCGTGCTGATCGACCCCGTGCGGTTGCGGCAGGTGTTGATCAATCTGCTGGGGAACGCGGTGAAGTTCACCGACAAGGGTGAGGTGGCGTTGTTGCTTCACGTCGAACCGGAGGTGGGCGAGGCCGGGCAGGTGCGGCTGTCGTTCGTGGTTCGCGATACCGGGATCGGAATCCCGGCCGAACAGTTGAACCGGCTGTTTCAGCCCTTTCAGCAGCTGGACAGTTCGGCCAAGCGCCGCCATGGGGGCACCGGGCTGGGACTCGTGATCAGCCGGCATCTGATCCGGCTGATGCAAGGCGACCTTGCCGTCGGTTCGTCGCCGGGTGTCGGCACGACGTTCACGGCGTCGGTTCCCTGCCAGGTGGTGACGCCGGCGGCGGCGTTGGCGCCCGCGCCGGAGGGTTTGACCTTTGGGGTCCTAGTGGAACGGGCCTGGACACGGACTGTGGTCGAGTCGCTGCTGAGCCGGGTGGACGCGGCACGGGTTCCGGTGGAGGAAGCCCGGGTGGTGATCGCGGACCGGCCGCCGACGGCGGAGGAGTTGGCCCGGGTGTATCGCTGGATCGAACTGTCGGCCAGCATCGTGGCGCCGTCGCTGGCGCCGGGTCACGTGGTGATGCCGCTGCCGGTAAAGCCGCTGCAGTTGTGGGAGGTCTGCCGGGCGAGTCAGCCGGCGGCGCTGCCGGCGGTGAGTGCCGCCAGCGCGGCGTCCGAGTTGCGGATTCTGGTGGCGGACGATAACGCGGTGAACGTCAAAGTGGTCACGAGTTTGCTGGCGCGGTTGGGCCATGCGGCGCAAGTGGCCACGAATGGCCGCGAAGTGCTCGCGGCCGTGGAGCAACAGCCGTTTGACTTGATCTTCCTTGATATCCAGATGCCGGAGATGGACGGGTTGGAGGCGGCGCGGCGGATCCGGGAGCGGGAGGCCGGGCGGGAAAAGCCCTGGCTGGTGGCGTTGACGGCGAACGCGATGCAGTCGGACCGGGACGAGTGTCTGGCGGCGGGTATGAACGATCACGTGGCCAAGCCGATTGGATTGAAGCAACTGGCGGCGGCGATCGACCGGGCCGAGGCGGCTCTTCACGACCCGGCCGACAGCCAGAAGTCGCGCGGCGCGGCGGCGGCAGGCTAACCGGCGCGACGCAGCGCGGCGAAGCGTTCGCGGAACTTCTTTACTTTGGGACCGACGACGAACAGGCAGTAGGACTGCATGGGATGTTCCCGGAAGTAGTTCTGGTGGTAGGCCTCGGCTGGCCAGAAGCGCTCGGCCGGACGAAGTTCGGTGACGATGCGTCCGGGGTAGAGGCCCGCCATCTCGAGATCCCGCATGACCTCGGCGGCCTGCAGTTTCTGTTCGTCGGAATGGTAGAAAATCGCCGAGCGGTACTGCGGCCCTTCGTCGTTGCCCTGACGGTCCCAGGAGGTCGGGTCGTGAATCGTGAAAAAGACGGCGAGGATTTCGCGGAAGCTGATCTGCGCGGGGTCGAAGGCGAGTTGGACCACCTCGACGTGACCGGTGGCGCCGAGGCACACCTCTTCATAGCTCGGGTTGTCGATGCGGCCGCCCATATATCCGGAGACGATCGACTCGACTCCCTTCATCTCCTGGAACACGGCTTCGAGGCACCAGAAGCAGCCTCCGCCGAGGGTGACGAGTTCAGTTGGCATATCTATATGATTGCGGTTCGTGCGGCGCCGATGCAGTTGTAACAACCGCTTGATATGCTGGAGGCCATGGATCGTCGCTTTGGTGTTTTTATGCTGCTATCCTGCGCCTTAGTCTCAGGGCAGGAGTTTCGTGCCAACATCGGTGGCACTATCACGGACCCAACGGGAGCTCCCATCGCCGGAGCCAAGATCGAAGCTACCAGCCTCGAGCGCCAGGTGCGCTACGAAGCGGTGTCGAACGACGTCGGAATTTATCTGATTCGCTTTCTGCCGCCTGGTTCCTACACGATGACGGTGCAGAAGGAAGGATTCAAAAAAGCGCAGCGGGATAAGCTGGCGCTGCAGGGCGCCGACCGTTTGAGCGTGGATGTGCGGATGGAAGTCGGCGGCGTGACGGAGAGCGTCACGGTGACGGGAGAGACCCCGCTGCTGGCCACCGAAACTGCTTCGCGCAGCGTGACGCTGGAGCAGAAGTACGTGAACGATCTGCCGACGTCGGGCCGCAACGTTTACCAGTTGCTGTTTTCGCAGCCGGGCGTGATCAAGACCGGCGGCTACTGGGGTAACTTCGAGTTGTATGCGTTCGGCAATATGAACGGCATCATGATCAACGGCGGACGCACCGGTGAGAACGAAACGCTGATCGACGGTGTGGCGTCCACCCGCGGTTCCCGCAGCACCGCTTTCGCGCCGGCACTTAACGCGATCGAAGAGGTTTCGGTCCTGACGAATTCCTACGACGCTTCTTATGGCCGCTTCGGCGGCGGTGTCACGAGCATCGTGCTGCGCACGGGCACCAATCAGTTGCACGGGCAGCTGTTTGAATTCTTCAAGAATGACAACCTGATTTCGAACGGCTACTCCCGGAACGCCGCCAACGTCCGCCGGCCCGAGTACAAGAACAACACCTTTGGCTTCACGGTCGATGGCCCGGTGGTCATCCCGAAACTGCTCAATGGCAAGAACAAGCTGTTCTGGATGCTCTCGCTTGAGGCTTTGCGCGAGCGCAATCCGCAGGTGCAACTGTGGACCGTTCCGACGGTGGAGGAGAAGCGCGGCGATTATTCGAAGATCGTCGACAGCCAGCGCCGGCCGATTACTATCTACGATCCGCTGACCACGCGCGCGAACCCCAATGGCGCCGGATTCATCCGTACGCCCTTCGCCGGCAACATCATTCCGGGCGGGCGGATCAACCCCATCGCCGCCAAGTTGATGGAGTTCTTCCCTGCGCCCAACCGTGTCAGCGAAAACGTCGACGGCCAGAACAACTACCTGTTCGTCAATAGCTCCCGCAACAACTATAACCAGTGGCTGGGCAAGCTCGACTGGGCCGTCACCGACCGCCACCGCGTCAGCGGCCGCTATGGCGAGACGCCGTGGTTCAACTTCGCGCGCGTGCAGTGGGGCACCAACGCCGCCGAGCCGTCGAGCGAGTATCCCTCGACGCGCATTTCGCGCAACTGGGGCGCCGACTGGACGTGGACCGTCTCTTCGGCAACCGTCGTGAATCTCCGCGCCGGCCTGTCGCGTTATGAAGGGTTCAGCGGCAACACGTTCGGGGCCGGCTACGACCCGCGGCAGTTGGGCTTCTCCGACCGACTCGTGTCGCAGTTCGTTTCGCTCCAGTTTCCGCGCTTCAACTTTGGCGGCAACAACATCACGCCGCTCGGCGCGACCCAAACGAGCGGTTATGAAGCGAGCGACACGTACTCGCTCCAGCCGAACGTGCAGAACATCCGCGGACGCCATTCGCTGAAGTATGGCGCCGAACTCCGGCGGTACAACCAGAACAACATCCGGCCCGCCTCGGCGAGCGGCAACTATACCTTCAACCGGAACTGGACGCAGGCTAACCCGCAGCAGGCCGACGCGCTGTCGGGTTCTTTCCTGGCTACCTTCCAGCTCGGTTACCCGTCGAGCGGTTTCGTCGACCGGAACATGGATCCGGCCTACCGCAACTCCTATTACTCGTTCTTCTTCCAGGACGACTGGAAGCTGTCGCGCACCGTCACCGTCAACCTCGGCCTGCGCTGGGACTACGAAGGTCCGATCACCGAACGCTTCAACCGCCAGATCCGCGGGTTTGCATTCGATCAGGCGAGCCCGATCGCCAACCGTGTGCAGGGGCTGAACCTGCGCGGCGGCCTGCTGTTCGCCGGCGCCGACGGCACCGCTCGCGAGGCATTCAACCGGGACCGGAACAACTTCCAGCCCCGCGTGGGCATTGCCTGGCAGGTGGCTCCCAAGTGGGTGCTCCGTGGCGGCTACGGCCTCTACTATCTGGGACAGAACGCGGCCGGTCCGGACGCCGGCTTCAGCCGGCAGACCGCGATGGTGACCTCGACGGACAACAATCTGACCCCGGCCGCCTCGCTGTCCGATCCGTTCCCGGCGAGTCTGTTCCCGACCGGCCTCTTGCAGCCCATCGGCTCTTCGCAGGGTCTGGCGACGAACCTTGGACTCGGCGTTGGCGCCCAGTTGCTCGACCGGCCGTTGCCGAAGTCGCACCAGTACTCGTTTGGCTTCCAGCGGACGATCGGCCAGACGCTGCTCGTCGATGCCGCTTATGTGGGGAACCTGACGAAGGACCTGCCCATCGGCGCGGGTCTGAACTTCATTCCCACCCAGTCGCTGGAGTCGTTGCCGGTGGCTCAGCGCCCGGCGTTCTTCAACCAGCAGGTGACGAACCCGATGGCGGGCCTGCTGCCCGGTTCGGCGTTCAACGGCGCCAACGTGCCGCGGCAGCAGTTGCTGTTCGCCTACCCCCACTTCTCGCAGGTGACGATTAACAATATCGCCGCCGGCGCGCAGAGCTACCACGCGCTGCAGGCCAAGGCCACCCGCCGTTTCCAGGCCGGTCTGGCGCTCCAGGCCAGCTATACGTGGGCCAAGACGCTGGAGAGCGTCTCCCTGCTCAATGCCCAGGATGTCGATCTGACCAACCTGCGGAAAACCAGGACGGAACAGCGGCTCTCCGCCGACGACATCCCGCACACCATCTCCGTTGTGGGTTCCTATGAACTGCCGTTCGGGAAGGGCCGCAAGTTCTTCACCGACGCCAATGCGTGGAGCGATGCGGTGATCGGCGGCTGGAACGTGTCGGTTCAGTACCTGCGCCGCGGCGGTCAGCCGATCGACTTCCCGAACGCGGCTCCGAACGTGGCCCGCAGCGCCAAGCTGACCAGCGAACAGCGCGACGAACTGGCCCGCAAGGCCGGCCGCACGGAGTTCAATCCGTTCTTCGACAAGTACTTCGATACGTCGATCTTCCCGACGACGGCGCAGGCTCCGTTCACGCTCCGCGACTTCCCCACCCGGTTCCCGGACGTGCGCAGCCCCGTACTGACGAGCACGGAACTCTCGGCCTACAAGAACTTCACGCTCCGCGAGCGCGGGAAGCTTCAGATCCGGGCCGATGCGCAGAACTTCTTCGACCAAGCCTACTTCTACCGGATCATCCCGAACGGCAACAACGTTCAGGACTCCCGGTTCGGGCAGTTGGACCCGTCGCAGCGCAACGCGACTCGCCAGGTCGTCCTGGTCATGAAGGTCCTGTTCTAATGACCGATGGAGAGATCTTCTCCCGCTTTCTGACCTTTCTGAAGGCCACTGAAAGTGAACACGAGGTCGGATCCCCCGCCCGGGGGGCCGACCTCGCTTATGTGCCCGCGCCGCTTCGTCCGCTGTACCAGCGGATGGACGGCGCGGCGTTGTTTGACGGCGACCTGCTCTTCTTCCCCGCCAACGGCGACATGGACGAGGACGGCACGGTGCGCCACGCCAGCCGGCTCGCCCGCGAAGCCGAATGGCCGATTCCGCAGGAAGTGATCCTCTTCGGCCGCGATACGGGCGGCGAAGTGCTCGGCGTCTGGATCGGACCGCGCAACGCCGACCGCTTCCCGTCGCCGATCCTGCTCACGGGATTGCTCTTTCAGCCCGCAGCCCACTCGCTGCTGGCCACGTCCTTCGAACGCTACCTGCTCACCACCACGGTCTGGCATTGCTTCGGCACGGAACTGTCCGTCGAAGCGTTCCGCGACTTCCAGGTGCCGAAACACCTGCAGGTGGGCGAACTCGAGGACCTCGACGCCGAAGCCTGGTTTGCCTGGGCCGACCCGGCGCTGCCGGAACTGCCCGGCGACCCCTACAAGGAACCGCTCACGGGAGCGCAGATCCGGGAAATCCTTTCGCGGTAGCCATCTTTGCGTTGGTGAATTCGAGCACCGTGGCCACGGATTCCTCGAGCACTGCGTCGCCGCGGACCACCAGGTCGGCGTGCCGCCGCGTCGGCCAGATGTACCGTTCGGCCATCGGCCGCACCGTTTCGAAGTATTGGAACTCGACCGATTCGGGCGTCCGTCCGCGTTCGCGCACGTCACGCGCCAGGCGCCGCGCGTAGCAGATCTCGTCTTCCAGTTCGACGTAGATGCTCGCGTGCAGCAGGTGGCGCAGTTCCTTCCAATAGAGAGTGAACAGGCCCTCGATGATCACGGTTTCACCGGGCTGCACGCGCTGGGCGCCGGGCACGCGCGTGTGGCAGGCGAAATCGTAGTGCGGCACATCGATCGCCTCGCCATTGAACAGCGCGTGGCACTGCGCCAGCAGCAGTTCGTGTTCGAGCGAGGCCGGCTCGTCGAAGTTGGTGGCGGCGCGTTCGTCGAGCGGCAGGTGGGTCAGGTCGTGGTAGTAGCTGTCGAGCGATACCACCGGGGCGCCGATCAACGCCGAAAGGCGCCGCGAGAGTTCACTCTTGCCGGAGCCCGACGGTCCGGCCACTCCAATCAGGCGAGTCGACATCGGCTATTTTTCAGACTGCTTTTCGGCCGGCAGAATTCCGATTCCCTTGGCCGAGTACCATTTCCAGAGCTTCACCTGGAACCGGCCGGCGGCGATCGAGGGGTCGGTGGCGCACCATTCCCGGGCCTGTTCGACGCTATCGGTGTTGAGCAGGAAGATCCCCGCCGCGTCGCCGGCTTCCGCGAGCGGTCCGGCCAGGATCAGCTTGCTTTCCTTCGCCATCCGGCCCATGTTGTCGAAGTGGCCCTTCAGGAGTTCCTTCGTTTCCGGAGTAGCTTCCTTCGTCCACTTCGGCCCCTTCTCGAGGATCGCCAGCACGTAGAACCGCATGGCCTGCTTCTCCTGCGCGAGAAGCGGAAGGGCGAGGACAGCGAGCAGAAGCAGCAAACGGCGCATATCGGGGCCAGTATAGCGAGTTTCAAACGGTTTGCGCCGCCGCGAACGCGGAGGCCCACGCCCACTGGAAGTTGTAGCCGCCCAGCCAGCCCGTCACGTCGACGCACTCGCCGATGAAGTAGAGCCCCGGCGCGCGCTTCGCCTGCATGTCCCGGGAAGAGAGTTCGTCCGTGTCGACTCCGCCCGCCGTCACCTCGGCCTTTTCGAAGCCTTCCGTGCCCGCCGGCGTCACGGTCCACTGGCGCAGGCGTCCCGCCAATTGGCGCAGCGCGGCGTCCGGGATGTGCTGCAGCGGCCGGTCGTCTTCCGCCCACTGCGCGGCCAACCGGTCCGGCAGAAACTGGCCGAGGAACGCCCGCAGGTGCGCCCGCGGTTGCCGCCGTTTGGCATCGAGAAGTTGCTCGTCGAGCGGGATTCCGGGCGCGAGGTCGATCCGTATCTCGCCGCCGGGACGCCAGTAGGAGGAGATCTGCAGAATCGCCGGACCGGAGAGTCCGCGGTGGGTGAACAGCATGCGCTCGTCAAAGGCGCGTCCGCGGCAGGAGGCCCGCACCGTGGCCGCCACCCCGGCCATGCCGTCCCATCGCCGCAGGTCGGCGGCGTTGAAGGTGAGCGGTACCAGGGCCGGGCGGGTCGGCGTCAGCTTCAGCTCGAACTGCCGCGCGACATCGTAGGCGAATCCCGTCGCGCCGATTTTGGGAATCGAGGGGCCACCGGTAGCGATGACCAGCGAGGCCGCCGTGTACCGGGCGCGGCCTGTCTCGACGGCGTACCCGTCGCCGTCGCGCGTGACCCCGCGAATCCGTTCCCCGCAACTGATTTCGACGCCCGCGTCCCGGCACTCCTCCGTCAGCATGTCGACGATCTGCCGCGCCGACTGATCGCAGAACAACTGCCCCAGCGTCTTCTCATGCCAGGCGATCCCGTGACGCTCGACCAGGGCGACGAAGTCCGCCGGACGGTACCGCGCCAGCGCCGATTTCGCAAAGTGCGGATTCTCCGAAAGGAAGCACTCCGGGCGCGTGTCCCGGTTGGTGAAGTTGCACCGTCCGCCGCCCGAGATGAGGATTTTCCGCCCCGGTTCCTGGTTGTGCTCCAATACGAGCACGCGGCGTCCCCGCCGCCCCGCGTGGAACGCGCAAAACAGCCCGGCCGCGCCCGCGCCGGCGATGATGACGTCGTAGACCATCCTCTCCATTTTGTCCGCAAAAATGCGATTTCTGCCGCTATAAGTTTGACGACCGTGGTCGATATGCGATAAATGTTGTATGCAGAATGCAGCATTTCTAAAATACCTGAGGTGATTTCATGAGTTCCTTGTACGAACAGTTGGGCGGCCAGGCCGCCGTTGACGCCGCGGTGGACATTTTCTACCGCAAAGTGTTGAGCGACGACCGCATCAGCCACTTTTTCGACGGCGTCGACATGGACCGGCAGATCGGCAAGCAGAAGGCGTTCCTGACGATGGCGTTCGGTGGCCCGAACAACTACACCGGTCTCGACATGCGCAAGGGGCACGCGCACCTGGTGGCGCGCGGATTGAACGACTCGCACTTCAACGCCGTGGCGGAGAATCTGGTGGGTACCCTGCAGGAACTCGGCGTCGCGCAGGGCCTGATCGATCAGGTGGTGGCGATCGCCGAATCGACTCGCAACGACGTGTTGGGCCGGTAAAGGCATGGCGAAGTTGACGTACTCCGGGGCCGTCTATGAGACGGCCGCCGGAGAAACCGTGCTGGAGGCACTGTTGCGGAACGGGGTGGAGGTTTCGAACTCCTGCCGCGCCGGATCCTGCCAATCCTGTCTGCTGCGCGCCGCGGAGGGCGCCGTGCCGGAGCCGGCGCGGCAGGGGCTCAAATCGACGCTGGTCGAGCAGGGCTACTTTCTGTCCTGCGTCTGCCGGCCGGAGGCCGATCTGGTTCTTGAGCCCGTCGGCGGCCTCGACGTACCGGCGGTCATCGCGGGACTTGAACGCCTCACCCCCACGGTGCTCCGTGTGTGGCTGAAGACGCAGGCGCCGTTCGCCTACCGTGCCGGGCAGTACATCACGCTGCGTCGCGATGACGGCCTGGCGCGGAGCTATTCGCTCGCCAGCCTCCCACGCGACGGGCCCATCGAACTGCACGTCCGCCGCGCGCCCGCCGGGCGCATGAGCGGGTGGCTGTTTGAGGCCGCGCGGGAGAATCAAGCCGTCACGCTCCGCGGACCGGCCGGCGATTGCTTTTACACCGCCGGGAATCCCGACCAGCCGCTGCTGCTGGCCGGCACCGGGACCGGCCTGGCGCCGCTGCTCGGCATCTGCCGCGACGCGCTGCGCCAGGGGCATCGCGGGCTGATCCGGCTGTATCACGGCGCGTTGAACCCGGCCGGGCTCTACCTCCGCGAAGAGCTAGCTGCCCTCGCGGCGGCCCATCCGAATCTCGAGTACAGGCCCGTGACACTCGAGGGCGGGGAAGCCGAGGGGCTCGCCACGGGTGCGCTCGACCAGGTGATCGTCCGCGCTCAACCGAAGCTCACCGGCTGGCGCGGCTTTGTGTGCGGCGATCCGTCGATCGTCAAGCTGCTGCAGAAGAAGCTGTTCCTGGCCGGCATCGGCAGCCGGGAAATCTTCGCCGATGCGTTCATCGAAGCCGCGGCCCCATAATGGAACTGAATGCAATTGACCGTGCATACCGACTACGCCCTCCGGGTGCTTCTTTATCTGTCACATTTTCCGGAAAGGCGGGTCGGGACCGAAGAGATCAGCACGGCCTACCGCATTTCAAAACATCACCTCGTGCGGGTTGTGCAGACGCTCGCCGATGCCGGCTTCGTGCATGCCACCGTGGGCCGTGGCGGCGGCGTGCAACTGACCCGTCAGCCGGGTGACATCCGGCTGGGCCAGGTGATTCGCGCCACCGAGGCGTCGTTCCGCCTCGTCGAGTGTCACGACGAGGCGGCCAACACGTGCCCCATCGTCCCCGTCTGCGGGCTGAAGGCGATGCTCGACACGGCGCTCGAAGCGTTTCTGCGCGAACTCGACCGCCATACGCTCGCCGATCTCGTCAAGCCGCGCAGCCGCGACAAGTTCATCCAGCTCGTCACGAACTGACGGCTACTTGCCGCCCTCGATCTCCCCGTGCGGCTTCTTCTGCGTGATCTCCTCGAAGGTCGCGATGGCCTGTCCGGCGATGCCGTCGCCCACCCAGTTCATCGACTCGGGCGAGAACTTCAGCGCCGCCGCGAGCCCCTTCGCCATGCCCATCTTCTGGATGTCGTCGGCCGTCTTGCCGGACTTGATCAGGCCCTGCACACCGGCGTAGATCTCGCGCATGAACTTCGCCTGGCCCCGGATCACTTCCATCCCGCCCGGCCGCCCGTGCGCCGGCAGCACATGCTTCACCTTCAGCTTGCCGGCCGCGTCGGCCACCTTCGGCCAGTTGGCCACGTGTCCGTCGCCCATGTAATTGAACGCGCCGTTCACGATGGCGTCGCCCGTCGCGAGCACCTGTTCCTTCGGCAGGTAGACGAAGCCGTCGCCCCGCGTGTGCGCCCAGCCGAAGAAATGGAACTCGACGCGCCGTGTGCCGTCGTCGAGCACGAAGGGCGTCTTGTCGAACGTCTGCTTGGGCGGTTCGGCCGTGTCGCGCTTCAGATCGGAGACGTCCTTGCGGTTGGCCTCCTTCCAGCGCTTCGGCTCGTACCGCTTCATCTCCTCGGCCACGCCGCGGTAGGCGAGCGTCGTCGCGCCCATCTCGGTCCAGACGGCGTTGCCGTAGGCGTGGTCGCCGTGGTGGTGCGTGTCGAAGACGTACTTCACCGGCTTGTTCGACAGCTTCTTCGCGTCGGCCGCGGCCAGGCGCGCGCCGGACGGGAAGTTGGCGTCGACGACGATCAGGTAGTCCTTCATCTCGATGATGATGTTGTTGCAGTGGCCCTCTTTCTTGATGTCCCCTTCGCGGAACCAGACGCCCGGCACGATCTGCTGCACCGAATTCGGCTGGGCCGTAATCCGGGAGGTAAAAACGACCGCGCCGACCATCGCGGCGAAGCCAGTAAGGAGGAAGAGCCGTCCACGCTGCATGGGGGACAGTATACAGTAGAGTCGAATCCGTCATGAGAACCGCCTTCGCCACCTCCATCCTCAGCCTCACCCTCTTTTCCGGCGCCCTTTGGACCAGCCTTCGCGGCGTCCCGGTCCCGGAGTGGCGCGACCTGTTCAACGGCAAGGACCTCACCGGCTGGGTGAACGTCAACACCGCGCCCGACACCTGGAAGGTGAAGGACGGCCTGCTCGTCTGCTCCGGACAACCGATCGGCGTGATGCGCAGCGACCGCCAGTATGAGAACTTCGTGCTCCACATCGAGTGGCGCCACATGGAGCCGGGCGGCAACTCCGGCGTCTTCCTGTGGAGCGCCGCGCGCCCCGGGGAAAAGAACCGCCTGCCCGACGGCCTCGAAGTGCAGATGCTCGAGCTCGACTGGCCTAACCTGAACAAGCGCGACGGCGTCACGCCGCCCATCGCCTACGTGCACGGGGAACTGTTCGGCGTCGGCGGCGTGAAGACCATCCCCGACAATCCGCGCGGCGAGCGCAGCAAGTCGATCGAGAACCGGGGCCTCGGCCGCGGGAATTGGAACACTTACGACGTGGTCGCCGTCGACGGCGTCGTCAAGCTGTCGGTGAACGGCAAGTTCGTCAACGGCATCAGCAAGGCGACGCAGAAGAAGGGCTATCTGTGCCTGGAGTCGGAG
>CAYMTH010000019.1:20366-20650 GCA_964393235.1 uncultured Solibacteraceae bacterium
CCCCCCGTCGGTCACCGCGCCGGAGCAGATCGCCCCGGAACTCTAGCGCTCGTCTTCCTCTTCCTCGTCGGTCTCCACCGTGATCGGCGCGAAGACCGCCCGCGGCGGCTGCGGATACGGCGTATTCCAGCCGCGCACATTGCCCCACAGGATCCGGTTCAGCTTCTCGGTCGGCACGGCGTCCGGCACCTCGAAGCGCATCTTCATCGAGGCCTTCGCGCCGTCTTTTTCCTTCCCGCGCAGCGCCGATAGCGGCGGGTTCACGTCGAACAGCGACTGCTTCG
>CAYMTH010000020.1:0-19286 GCA_964393235.1 uncultured Solibacteraceae bacterium
ACAACCAGAGGCCCGAGATGCCGTTGGTTGTCTCGCGGAACAGTTGCCACTCGCGCAGTTTGCGCGCGTCGAAGCCGCCGCCGATGCGCCCGCCGAACTGGAACGCCTCCCAGTCGACGTCTTCGGGCCTGACGTTCGACACGTCCTTGCGCCAGCGCGGCGATTGGAAGTGGTAGTCCATCGACACACGGGTCACCTTCCCGATCGCGCCCGACTGCACCAGCCTCGCCGCGCCCATGAACACCGGATCGCTGCGCCGCTGCGTGCCCACCTGCACCACGCGGTTCGAGGCCTTCACCGCCTTGTACGCCATCACCGCGTCGCGGAAATCGACGGCGAAGGGCTTTTCGACGTAGACGTCCTTGCCCGCCGCCACCGCATCGGCCAGCATCTTCGGATGCGTCACGTCCGGGGTCGCGATCAGCACCGCGTCGACGTCGGGCATCGCGAGCAGTTCCTGATACCGCGTCGTCTGTTTCGGCGGCGCGTCGAAGGCCTGTGCGCAGGCCGCCGCCATCGCCTCGCGGTTCACCCGCCACACGTCGCACACCGCCACGATGTGCGCATTCTCTTTCGCTCGCCGGACCTCGTTGAACAGGTCCCTCGCCCGTCCCCCCGCTCCGATCAGCCCCAACCGGATCCGGTCGCTCGGCGGCTGCGCCGCCGCGATCGCGCTTCCTGCCAGAAACACCCTGCGGCTCGTGTTCATAGACACCTCGCCCACACTATACAGAAAATGGATTTCGGTGTCGTCCCTCCCTCGCCCCATCCTCGCGCTCACGCTCGCCGGCGCCGCGCTGCGTCTGTTCCAGCTCCATTCCGACCTCTGGCTCGACGAGGTCGTCTCCCTCGTCACCTACTTCCGCCTCTCCCCGCTGGCGGTCTGGACGGCCTACGAATCGCCCAACCAGCACGTGCTGTACTCGTTCCTCGCTTCGGTTTCCCGCGCGCTGTTGGGCGAATCGGCGTGGTCGGTTCGACTGCCCGCCGCGCTTGCCGGCATTGCCTCGATTCCGGCGTTCTTCTCGCTCGCCCGCGCCGTGCTGCCCGCGCGCGACGCCCTGCTCGCCACGGCGCTGCTCACCGTCTCCTACCATCACATCTGGTTTTCCCAAAGCGCCCGGGGCTACGCCGGCATGATGCTGGCCGCGATAGCCGGCACCGCGATCCTGCTCGATAACCGAAAAGCCCCCCGGCGCTGGCACTGGCCCGCCTACGCCGTCACCATGGCGGCCGGCATGTTGTTTCTGCAGAACACGCTCTTCGTCGTGCTCGGCCATCTTGCGGCGACGCTGCTGACGGACCGCCGGCTTCCCCGCGCGCAACTCCTCGCGACGGTCGGCGCCGGGGCGATCGCGCTCGCCGGGCATCTGCCGCTGCTCCCGGCCATGCTCGAGTTCTGGCGCACGGAGGACCGCACGGGCTTCGGCTCCGGCATCGCCTCGCTGCACGCCTTTTTCACACTCGTGTGGAACGGCCTGCGCAAGGGCTTTCTGCTACCCGGCCTGCTGGCGGGCGCCGCGGTGGCGGGGCTCGGCTGGTGGCATTTCTGGCGGGCACACCGCTGGGCCGCGCTGGCCTTCACGCTCCCCGCCGTCTTCGGCGCGCTCGCCATCGTCACGCTGCAATACGGCGCCTATCCGCGCGCCTTCCTGTACTGTCTCCCGTTCGGCCTGTTGCTCGTCGTCGAAGGGGCGCGCCGGTACGCCAGGGGCGCCGTCACCATCCTCCTGCTCATCTCCTCCGCCGCCTCGCTCTACTTCCTATATCGCCACCCGAAGCAGGACTACACGGGCGCGCTGGCGTGGGTCGAGCAGCACCGGCAGCCGGGGGACGGGATCGCCGGGGCCGGCATGGCAGGAGGCGTCTACGATCTTTACTACCGCCCCGGACTCCCCGTCGTGAAAACGATCGACGAACTCAAGGCCCTCGAGGCCCGGCACCCGCGCATCTGGGTGCTCTTCTCCTTCACGCGCGATATGCGTCTCCGCTACTCGCCGCTCTACGACTATCTGGAAGCCAACTACCCGATCCGCGAAACCCGCCCCGGCACGCTCGACGACGGCACTCTATACATCGGCGTATCGAAGCCCTTGCACTGACCGTCAGGCGAAGCGCACCCGCGTCGACCGCCCCTTCTTCACCCGCACCTCGGCCCCGCCGCGCACGGCCTGCCCCTGAGGCGGCCGGATCTTCACCGCCCGGTCCCACGCCCCGCGCACCACCATCTCCACGGCCTTCCCGCCTCGCCACGATAGATCGAGCTCCAACCCGCCCCGGGCCCGCAGCCCGCGTACGCTCCCGCTCCGCCACGCCACCGGCAACGCCGGCAGCACGGCCAGTTCCTCCTCGTGGCTCTGCACCAGCATCTCCGCCATCGCCGCAGTCGCCCCGAAATTTCCGTCGATCTGAAATATCGAAATCCGCCCGGCCGGATGCGTGTCGAACAGGTTCTTCCCGGTGCTCACTTCCATCAGTTTCAACAAGCCTTCCCACGCCCGGTCGCCGTCCTCCAGCCGCGCCCAGAACCCGATCGACCACGCACGGCTCCAACCCGTATAGGCACCGCCCGCGGCCAGCCGCAGTTCCAGCGACCGCCGGCAGGCCCGCCACAACTCCGCGTTGCGCCGCTCCGTGAACTCACCGCCCGGATACAGCAGGTACATGTGCGACATGTGCCGGTGTCCCGGCTCCGGCTCGCGGAACTCCTCGGCCCATTCCAGCAGTTGTCCCTTCGATCCGACGCGGAAGCCTTCCAGCGGTTCCAACGCCGCTCCCAGCTTCGTCGCGAACTCCGCGTCGACGCCCAGCACCGAAGCCGCCTTCCGCACGTTGCCGAACAGCTCCCGCACCAGCGCCAGGTCCATCGCCGCCCCCGCGCTCGTGTCCGCCGGCTTTCCGTCGGCCGCAAAGAACGAGTTTTCGGGCGAGGTCGACGGCGCCGTCGTCAGCCGTCCCGACGGCGCCTCCACCAGCCACGCCAGGCAGAACTCCGCCGCGCCCTTCATCAGCGGGTACGCCCGTTCCCGCAAGAACGCCACGTCGCCGGAGAACGCGTAGCGCTCCCACAGGTGCTGGCACAGCCACGGCCCCGACATCGGCCAGTTCGCCCACTTCGGCTGCCCCTGCCCCCAGTGGCCCACGGGCGCCGTCTGCCGCCAGAGGTCGGCGTTGTGATGCGATACCCAACCCGGCATGCCGTAATTCACCGCCGCCGTCTTGCGCCCGTTCTCGGCTAGGCCGGCGATCAGGTCGAACAGCGGCTCATGGCACTCGGCGAGGTTGGTCGTCTCGGCGTGCCAGTAGTTCATCTCCGTGTTGATGTTGATGGTCCAGTTGGAACTCCACGGCGGGCGCACTTCGTGGCTCCAGATGCCCTGCAGATTCGCGGGCTGCGTGCCCGGGCGTGAGCTCGCGATCAGCAGATATCGCCCGTACTGGAAGTACAGCGCCAGCAGCGACGGATCCGGCTTCGCCAGCCGCTCATCGGTGGGCAGGTCCGGGCCGCGCCCCAGGTCGAGCGAGACACGGCGGAACAGCCGCCGGTGGTCTTCCATGTGCCGTCGCAGCAATTCGCCGTACGGCCGCTCCGCCGCCCGCAGCCGCGCCCGGCAGCCGTCCAGGATCTCGCCAACCGGCCGGTCCGGCGCCACGCGGTAATCGCGGTAGCCGGTGCCCGCCGCGACGACGATCGGCACCGCCCGCGCGCCCCGCACACGCACGGTCCGCCCGTCGGCCGCCGCCGTTCCCGGGCCGTCCACGCGCACATCGACGACGGCCCCGAACCGCATTCCCTTCCCTTCGGCCTCGTCGTACCGCACCGGGTCCGCCGTCCGGAAATAGTTCGGATCGACGTGCGCCGGCGCTTTGCCCTCCAGCACCAGACGCGCCCCCTCGGCGCGAACCGCCGCCCGCAGCGCGCACTCCATCCGCACCGTGAACTCCAGCGCCTCGCCCTCCACACGCACCACCAGCACCTGGTCCGGATGCGACGCGAACACCGTCCGCCGCACCCGCCCGAACCGCGTCTCCGCGCACGCCGCGTCGAGATCGAGCGACCGCCGGTAGCCCGCCTCGTCCACCTCTCCCGCGAACTCCAGATAGAGATCGCCCAGCGGCTGGTACGACTGGTTGTACGGGCCCTGCATCTTCTTCACCGCCGCGTCGGCGCCGGTGTAGTCCCGTGCGAACACGAGGCGCCGCACCTCGGCCAACTGCTCGCGCGCGCCCGGATTGTTCCACTCCGACGGCCCGCCCGACCACAGCGTGTCTTCGTTCAACTGCAGACGCTCCACGCGCGTGCCGCCGAACGCCATCGCGCCCAGCCGCCCGTTGCCCACCGGCAGCGCTTCGTTCCAGTCTTTCGCCGGCTGCCGGTACCACAACGTCAAATCGGACGCCCCCGTCCCTTGCGCCAGCGCCACGGCGGGCGCCGCGAGTAACCCTCGACGGCTAATCTGCATGAGCCTATTTCACCAGTTCCGCCGGCGGCTCGATGGTCACCTGCCCCGTCGCCGCCCACTCCGCGCCGCGCACGAAGGTCGCGATAAAGCCCGCCTGCCGGACCGCCGCCACGTCGTGCCCCAGCGCGGTCACGAACACACGCCCGCCCGGCTCGTGCACCCACAGCATCGGCTGATCGAGGCCCGCACCCGGCGTCGGCTGCTTCGCCTTGCCGTGGTAGAGCGCGTGATCGTCCCACGCCGTCGCCAGCACGCGGTACTTCTCCCGCGGCTGCCATTGCAGGTTGGCGTAAAGCTCGTCGTTCTGAATCGGAATCGAGGCCTTGAGCCCCTTCGTGATCGGGTGATCGGAGTCGCGGATGGTCATCGTGAAATCGTGCCGCGCCGAGTGGTGTCCAGCGCCCGGCCGCCAGTTCCCGCCGCACAACTCTTCATACGCCTTCCATCCCTCGAACGCCGCCAGCGAGAAGTGGTAGACGACCAGCCCTTTGCCCGACTGCTTCACGAAATCCAGAAACGCCTTCTCCGATCCCTCGCCCCACGCCAGTTCCGGCAGCCGCTTGTTGTCGTAATTGAGCACCACCAGGTCATACGGAGCCAGCATCGCCGGCGTCACGCCGCGAAACTCCTCCACCACCCGCACCTCGAACCGCCCGGTCTCCTCGAGCATCCGCCGCAACTCGGGCGAAACGGCCCGCCAGTCGTGACGGTTCTGCCCCGTCACCAGCAGCGTCTGAATCTTCTTCGGAGCAGCCGACTCGGCGGCCTGCCCAATCAACGATACGCCCAGCAGCACAAGCGAAGCAAGAATTCGTGTACACATATCTGCCCGCAGCCTAGCACCGGCCACCGCCGGTGTCATCCCCCGGGGCTAGAGCGTGTCGGCGTGCGGGATCAGCGCATCCAGATACGCCGGCTCGCGCGTGAAAATCGGGATTTCGAGGTCCACCGTGCCGTCGGGCCGCACCACGCGCCCGCGCTTGAAATCGGCCGGCCACTTCGCCCAGTTCTCACCCTTGGCGTGCAGCAGGTCGTGCTTCTCCGCCGCCGATTTGCCCAGCAGTTCCTCATGCGTGTAGTGGGCCGAGGTCAGCATGTTGAGGCTGTTCCGCGTCGCGTCGGCCTGCCGCCACAGGAAGTACCGCTCCACTTCGCGCCGCTGCGGGATGGCAAAAACCCGCGCGTCGAACGCCGCGTAACCCGGGTCCGCGTAGGCCCGGTGGAACCCCGCCGTGAACAGGCTCGCCGTCACCGACGCCAGTTTCTGCACCGACCCTTCGAACCACATCCGCGATTCGTCGCGACCGAAGTCCGTCATCAGGAACGAGTACTCGTCGCTCTGCCCGTAGGCGAAGGCGAACCCCGCCATCTGGCTCGCCACGAACACCGCGGCGCGGTCGAGTGCGTCGGCGAGCGGACGCGAGTACGGCCGCTCCAGCCGCTTCGTGAACGTGTGAAAACCCTTGCCGTCCACCCGGATCACCACCCACGTTTTCCGCGGCAGCAGGACGCGCGCCGGGTCTTCGTAGTAGCTTTTAATTCGGTTCCCGAGTTCGTCGTTCATCCCGGAACCAATTCTCCCATGCGCGTCGTCCTCGACACCAATGTCCTCATCTCCGCCTGCTGGAAGCCCGGCGGCAACGAGGCGCGCGTGGTCGAACTCGCCGCCGCGGGCGCCTTCGAGATCGCCCTCTCCCCCGCGCTCGAAGCCGAGTACCGCGACGTCGCGGCGCGCCCCAAGTTCGCCAAACACCGCGACGCCCTCGAGGCCGCCATCGCCGCGCTCCTCACCGTCGCCCGCCACGTCGACGCCCCCGCCGCCTGCGACGCTTGCGCCGACCCCGACGACAATCACCTGCTCGACGCCGCCCTCGCCGCCGGCGCCGCCCATGTCGTCACCGGCAACCTCCGCGACTTCCCTCCCGTCTGGCGCGGCATCGCGGTCATCAACGCCCGCGCTCTCCTCGACCGGCTCAAAGACCCAGCGAGTCCACCACCGCCTCAATCGTCCCCGGCGCATTCCCCTCCAGCCGGTTGTTGACGAAGAGGTAGGCCGGCCGCTGCTCGCCCAGCGACTTCTGGATCAACGCCCGCAGCGCCTCCCGCGTCTCCGGCAGCGGCTCCTGCACCTCGCGGTAAGGCTCGAACCCCTTCACCGCCTCCTCGTACTGCCGCCCCCGCCGCAGCAGCGCCCGCGTCACCGTGAAGCCGGCCGTGTAAGCCTCCTCGATCGCCGTTTGCGTCGGCAGGTCCGGCATCCGCGACCAAGCATTGAACACGTGCGCCACCCCGTTCGACCGCAGCACCTGAAAGTACTCCGGCCCCAGATACTCCGGGTTCCGGATCTCGACCGAATACCGCGGTCCCTCTGGCAGCGCCGACAGGAAGCCATCGAGCAGTTCGAGGAACTCGGCCGGCTCAGCAAAAGTGCTCTTGGCGAACGTGCCGAACTCGAAGATGAAGAGCGCCACCCGCCCGCCGTAAGGCAGCAGCGGTTCCAGAAACAGCCGCGTGAAGAGATCGGCGTTCAGGAAGTTCTCGTTCTCGAGCCCCGCCCGCCGCCCGTAGCGCGCGTGCGTCGGCCACTTCTTCACCGTGATGTCCTCGGGCACCTTGAAGGCGAACTGCAGCGCCGACGGGCTCGCGCCGAACAGCTTCCGCCAATAGTCGTCGGAGGGGAACTGATAGAAGGAAAAGTCCCCGCACACCACCGGGAACGTCTCGCCGTACTCGGCCAGGCAGGTCTCGTCGAACTTCTTCTGGCTGAACTTGCCCCGCGTAAAGTAACGCTCCGGCGTGTACATCGAGCCGAGCCACCCCTCGTACTTCCACGAACTCGTGCCCAGATACACGCCGCGCTGCGCCAGCGTCGCCAGGCGCGCCGCCAGCCGCTCGGCCTGCGGCGCCCGTTTGGCGAAAAGCGATCCCGTCACCACGCCCTCGACACCCGGTATCCGTACGGGTCCGCGCCCGATTCGATCACCCCGCCGGGCGCATACCGGATCATCGTCGGCGCCGACCCGCTGGCCCACCGCGAACGCACCTCGGCCTGATGCCCGCGGTTCACCAGATTGTTCGCCACGTCGCCGCCGATCCGGTCATCGAGCAGCAGATCGCCCGGGCTCATCGCGTGATTATCGAAGCTCGAAACGAGATGCCGCGTCTGGAACCGCGGCGCCTCCAGCGCCATCTGCGCCGGCATGCCGAAGTCGACGACGTTCAGAATCAGCTGCAGCAGCGCCTGATCCTGGTTGTCGCCGCCCGGCGTCGAAAGCGCCAAATACGGCTGGCCGTCCCGCGTGACCAGCGTCGGGCTCAGCGTCACGCGCGGCCGCTTGCCCCCGGCCAGTTCGTTCGGATGCCCTTCGACCAGCAGGAAGCTCTGCGCCCGCTGCGTCAGCGGAATTCCCGTGTCGCCCGCGATCACGCTCGGCAGCCAGGAGCCCGACGGCGTCGCCGAAAACACCAGCCCGTCGGCGTCCGCCGCGTTCACGCACGTCGTGTCCCGCGCCATCAGCGCGTCGTCGATCTTCGTCCGCGCGATCTCGCTCTGCGATGGGTGCTTCCCGCGCTTGCCGTCGATCAGGCCCGGCCGGAACTCAAGCGACGCCCGGTCGCCGACCTCCGCCCGCCGCTCTTCCGCATACGCCTTCGACAGCAACCGCTCCGCGGGCACCTTCACGAACGCCGGGTCGCCGTAGTACGTGTCCCGGTCGGCATAGCCGAGCTTCATCGCCTCGGTCACGGTATGCACGTACTTCGCCGAGTTGTGCTGCATCGCGGCCAGATCGTAACCCTCCAGCACGTTCAGCGTCTCGATCAGCGTCGGCCCCTGGCTCCAGAAGCCCGGCTTGTGGATCGTGTACCCGCGGTAGGTCGTCGTCACCGTTTCTTCCGGCTCCAGTCGGAACGCGGCCATGTCCTCGTACCGCAGCAGCCCGCCGTGCGCCTTCGAAAACGCGTCGATCTTGCGCGCGATCTCGCCGCGGTAGAAGTAGTCCCGCACCGCGTCGATCGCCGCCTGCCGGCTCGCCCCGCCCTTCAGCGCCTTCGACTCCACCGCCGCCATCGCGCGCAGCGTCCGCGCCATGTCCGGCTGCCGGAAGATCATCCCCACCTGCACGCGCCCGTTCGGCGTGTAGAACCGGCGCGAGGTGGGCCACAGCTGGAAAAACTCGCGCGACCGCATAATCCCCATCGCCCGCTGCTCGTCGAGCGGCGTCCCGTCGGCCAGTTCGATCGCCGGCTGGATCACTTCCGCGAACGACTTCACCCCGTACTCGCGCAGCGCCACCAGCCCGGCCTCCACCATCCCCGGCACCAGCGCCGGCATCAGGCCGGCCACCGGCATATAGCCCACCAGCCCGTTCGGCTCCATGTTCTGCACCTCGCCCGGCTCCATCTTCCGCGTGCGGAAGAACTCGGCCGAGGCCAGTTTCGGCATCGTCCCCACACCGGCCAGCGAAACCACCTTGCCGTCTTTGGTCCGGATCAGAATCGGGGCTTCGCCGCCGAAGCCGAAGTGCGAGTACTCCACCATGCTCGCGGCGAACATCGTCGCCACGCCCGCGTCCACCGCATTGCCGCCCAGGTAGAACAGGCGCATCCCGGCGTCGGCCGCCGTGTCCGTACCCGCCGCCACCGCGCCCCGCGTGCCTCGCGGCACGTACCGCATCGGCCGCTCGTACGACCTCCGCCCCCACTGCGCATCCACCGCGAACCAGCCCAATAATAGGGCTCCCGTTGCCAGCAAGAGGTTTCGTCTCATAGGGCCTGCCCCATTATAATGAGGGCAATCCCCGCTATGGTCAGAGTCCCCGTTTACCTTCTCTGCGCGGCTCTGACGGCCAGCGCGCAGTCCACCGCCGAGCGGTGGTGGCAACACGTCAGCTACCTTGCCGACGACAAGCTCGAGGGCCGCAACACCGGCTCGGAAGGCCATCGCCTCGCCGCGCAGTATGCCGCCGATCAGTTCGCCGCCATCGGCCTGCAACCCGCCGGAACCAGCGGCTGGTTCCAGACCGTCCCGTTCGATACGCGGCAGATCGACGAATCCGGATCCTCGCTCGCCCTTGCCGCCGGCGGCAAGGAAATGAAGCTCACGCTCGGCAAAGAGGCCTACTTCGACATGCGCGTCGAGCCACGCGCCGCCGTCCGCGCTCCCCTCGTCTTCGCCGGCTACGGCCTTCGCCTGCCGGAGATGGATTACGACGATCTCCGCGGTCTCGACCTGAAGGGCAAGATCGCCGTCGTCCTCACCGGCGCGCCTCCCGGTTGGCCCGGCCCGCTCGCCGCCCACTTCCAGAATGCCGACGTCCGCTGGGACGGGCTCCGCCGCGCGGGCGCCATCGGCGTCGTCGCCATCCCCAAAGTGCAGACCACGCCGTGGATCCGGGCCTCCGCCGCCCGCATCCAGGCGCAGATGTCCGCCCGCCTGCCCGGCCCTCCCGACGCCTCCCAACAACTCCACGTCATCTTCAATCCCGAACACGTCGCGCTGCTCTTCGATGGCACCGGCCACTCCCTCGCCGAACTGCTCAAGCTCAGCAACGGCGCCTCGCCCATGCCGCACTTCGCGCTGAACAAGGAACTGATCGCGACGGCCAAAGTGAAGAAGGGCTCGCTCGAATCGCAGAACATCGTCGGTCTGCTGCCCGGGAAGAAGAAGGAGTACGTCGTGGTCAGCGCCCACATCGACCATACCGGCAAGCTCCAGACCTTCGCCGGCGACGGCATCTTCAACGGCGCCATGGACAACGCCTCCGGCGTCGCCGCCGCCATCGAGGTGGCGCGCCAGTTGAAGGCCGGCCCGCCGCTCAACCGCTCCGTGCTGTTCGTCCTCGTCACCGGCGAGGAGAAGGGTCTGCAGGGCTCCCGCTACTTCGCCCGCACACCCACCGTCCCCCGCAACAAGCTCATCGCTGATTGCAACATGGACATGTTCATGCCGCTGCACGAACTGAAGGCGCTCACCTTCCTCGGCGTCGATGAATCCACGCTCGGTGACACCGCCAAGGCCGTGGCCGCCGACTTCAAACTGCCGGTGTACCCCGACCCCATCCCCGAGCAGCGCCGCTTCACGCGTTCCGACCAGTACAGCTTCATCCGCGAAGGCATCCCCGCCCTCGCCTTCAAGTTCGGCTATGCCAAGGGCAGCGAGGAGGAACGCATCCAGGCCGAGTGGCTGAAGACCCGGTACCACGCCGTCAGCGACGACCTCGCGCAACCCGTCAACAAGGAAGCCGCCGCCCGCTTCACCGAGTTCCTCGCCGCGCTCGTCAAGCGCGTGGCCAACGACAAGAAGAAGCCGTCCTGGAAGCCCGACAGCTTCTTCCGCCGCTTCGCCCGTTAAAATAAGGGGCTATGCGCCCAATTCTTGTCGTCGCCGCCGGCCTCGCGCTGGCCGCCCAGCCGTCTGGAGACCGCTGGTGGAAGCACATCGAATATCTGGCTTCCGACAAGCTCGAAGGCCGTGACACCGGCTCGGCCGGACACCGGCTCGCGGCCGAGTACGTCGCCGAGCAGTTCGCCGCCCTCGGCCTGCGTCCCGCCGGTGAAAAGGGCTGGTTCCAGCCGGTGCCGTTCGACACCACGCGGCTCGACGAATCCGCCTCTTCGCTGAGCCTCTGGGTCAACGGTAAGGAGACGAAACTCACGCTCGGCAGGGAGGCGATCCTCGGCGGGCGCGCCAGTACCGCCGAGTCGCTCCGCGCCCCGCTGGTCTTCATCGGCCGCGGTCTGCAGGCGCCGGAGCGCGACTACGACGACCTGAAGGGCATCGACCTCAAGGGCAAGATCGCCGTCTTCATCACCGGCGCGCCGAAGTCCTGGCCCGGCCCGATGGCCGCGCACCTGCAAAACGGCGAGATCCGGTGGGAATCGCTCCGCCGCGCCGGCGCCGTCGGCGCCGTCACTCTGCTGAAGTCCGAACCGATGCCGTGGACTCGCATGGCCGCCATGCGCTTTGAGAAATCGATGACCGCCCGCATCCCCGGCGCCCAGGCCGACGGCCCGCGCGTCTCGGTCAACTTCAACCGCCAGTTCGCCAACCTGCTGTTCGACGGCACCGGCCACACGTTCGAGGAACTCGTGAAACTCGCCGACGGCGACGGCCCGCTGCCCCGCTTCCCGCTCAACAAGGAGCTCGCCTCGGTGGCCAAGGTCGAGCGCGGTACCGTCGAATCGCAGAACGTCGCCGCCGTCCTGCCCGGCCGCACGAAGGAATACGTCGTCCTCACCGCCCACCTCGACCATACCGGCATCGCCCGCAGCATGGCCGAGGACAAGATCAACAACGGCGCAATGGATAACGCCTCCGGCGTCGCCGCCGTGCTCGAACTCGCCCGTCGCCTGAAGGAGGCCGGCCCGCTCGAGCGTTCTGTTCTCTTCCTCCTGGTCACCGGCGAAGAGAAGGGCCTGCAGGGCTCCCGCTACTTCACCCGCCGCCCCACCGTGCCCGTGAAGCAGATGGCGGCCAACCTCAACCTCGACATGTTCCTACCGCTGTTCCCGCTGAAGTCGCTCATCTACTTCGGCGGCGACGAGTCGACGCTCGGCGATGCCGCGAAAGAAGTCGGCGGCGAATTCCGCATCGCGGCCGCGCCGGACCCGATGCCGGACCAGGTGATCTTCATCCGCTCCGACCAGTACAACTTCGTGCTGCAGGGCGTGCCGTCGCTCATGTTCCTGTTCGGCTACGACAAGGGCAGCCCCGAGGAGAAGATCCAGCAGGAGTGGTTCCAGACCCGCTACCACGCCGTCACCGACGACGCGACGCAACCGGTGGACAAACAGGCCGCCGAGAAGTTTCTCGACTACCTGACCGCCCTCACCAAGCGGGTCGCCAACGACAAAACGAAGCCCGCGTGGAAACCCGACAGCTACTTCCGCCGGTTCGCCCGCTAAAACATCCGCCACAGCGATTCCGGCGGCTTCGACAGCTTGAACCGCCGGTACCACACGCACGCCGGATACAGCGCCACCACGACCGCGGCCCACACCGCGTAAACGTGCGCGATCGTCCCCGGCTCGCGGAACAGCAGGAACCCGAGGACCGTGAAACTCAGGAAGTGCGCGAAGTAGAAGAACAGCGGCGTTTGCCCGTAGACCAGCAGCGGCGACCGTTCGCTCACCCGCAGCAGGCCCGCCAGCAGCAGCAGGTCGATGCCGATCGACATCGACAGAAAGACCAGCGACGGCGGGTACTTCACGTTGTTCAGAAACTCGATCCAGCCCGTGTCCCGCGGCGGACGGATGTTTCCCCAACCGCCGCCCAATCGCAGCACGCACGCCAGCGCCACCAGCCCCAGCGCGAGCCACACCAATCGCCGCCCGGCGTGTTCCGGATCGCGCTGCCACCAGCCCGCGAACAGCATCCCGCCCGCCGCCGCGCCCAGCCATGGGATCAGCGGATAGATGACGATCACGTGTTCGGACAGCCCCGGCGCCAGCAGCACGGTGAGCCATAGCGGCCCTGGCTTGCCGGAGGCCGGCAGCAGCGTGTTCGTCGCGAAGACGCTCGCGCCCAGCGCCGCCCACCACGTCCACCGCGGCAGCCGCAATAGCCCCGCGCAGGCGACCATGACCATGCCCAGCCCGCTCAGCGTGATCAGCCCCCAGTAAAGTTCCGACCCGTCGATCGGCGGTGGCGCGGTCACCCGGATCATCGGCGCCGCCGGCCCCTTCAGCTGCCCCTGGAGGAACATCATCGGCGCTTCGAACAACTGCGCCAGCGCGAGCAGCGCCAGCCCCCGCAGCGCCACGCGCCCAGCGAACCGGCCCTCATCCCACCCGGCCTTCCGCCGCGACTCGGCGAACCAGCAGATGCCCGCGCCCATCAGAAAGAAGAACCCCGGCGCGCACAGGTGCGTAATCCAGCGCGTCAGGAACACGAACCCGTCGCTATAGGAACTCATCGCCCCGGCCCACCACTCCGACCCGTGCTCGCGCGAAACGAACGCGCTGGAGTGGTCGATCGCCATCAGGATCATGATCAGTCCCCGCAGGGCATCGAAGCCGTGATAGCGCTGAGTCACCGTGCAGAAGAGTATAATCAACCCTCGACCCGCCATGATTCTGCCTCTCACCCCAGTCCGGTTCCTCTATCGCGCCATGGACGTCTTCGCCCGCAAGATCGGCGTCGTCTGCGGGGACAAACACTTCACCTACCTCCAGTTCGGCCAGCGCTGCGAACGGCTCGCCTCCGGCCTCCGCAAGCTCGGCGTACAGCCCGGCGACCGCGTCGCCTACCTGAGCTTCAACACGCATCAACTGCTCGAGGGCTACTACGGGGTCGTCATGGCGGGCGCCATCGTCATGCCCATCAACGTGCGGCTCTCGCAGGGCGAACTGCAGACCGTACTCAACCACTCCGGCGCCCGCGTTCTGCTCTTCGAGACCGACTTCGCCGCCACCGTCGAAGCGCTGAAGAGCCACTGCCCCGCCATCGAACACTACATCTCGCTCAACGAAATCCACCCCGTCGCCACCCTCACCTCCCACGAGCTCATCGCCAGCGGCGACCCGGCCCCGGTCGACTGGACCGCCATCGACGAAAACTCCATCGCCGAACTCTTCTACACCTCCGGCTCCACCGGCACCCCGAAGGGCGTCGCGCTCACCCATCGTTCCCTCTACCTCCACGCCCTCTACGCCGCCGCCAGCATCCCCATCTCCACCGACCTCGTCGACCTGCACACCATCCCCCTCTTCCACGCCAACGGCTGGGGCCGCCCGCAGTTCTCCACCTTCCTCGGTTCGAAGCAAGTGATGGTCCGCCGCTTCGATCCGCCCGCCGTGCTCCGCCTGATCGCCGAGCACAAGGCCACCGACATGAGCCTGGTCCCCACCATGGCCAACGCGCTGCTCGCCTGCCCTGAGCTCGGCCAGCACGACACCTCGAGCCTGAAGACCATCCTCCTCGGCGGCGCCGCCTCCTCACCCACGCTCATCGATCGCCTCGAAAAAGCCTTCGGCGCCACCGTCGCCTCCGGCTACGGCCTCTCGGAGACCTCTCCGATCCTCACCACCGCGCTGCCCAAGCCCGGCATCGAGTATGCGAGCGACGAGGACCGCCACCGCCGCCACTCCTCCACCGGCTGGCCCGTCGTCGGCGTCGAGGTGCGCGTCGTCGATCCCAACGGCGTCGACGTGCCGCGCGACGCCGACACGATCGGCGAGATCATCACCCGCTGCGACAACGTCATGGACGGCTACTACCGCGAACCGGAGGCCACCGCCGCCGTCATCCGCAACGGCTGGTTCCACACCGGCGACATGGCCGTTTGGGACGAAGACGGCTACCTCCGCATCGTCGACCGCAAGAAGGAGATCATCATCTCCGGCGGCGAGAACATCTCCTCGATCGAGGTCGAGAAAGCCATCTACGCGCACGAGGCCGTGCAGGAGTGCGCCGTCGTCGCCGCGCCGGATCCGAAATGGGGCGAAGTCCCCGCCGCGTTGATCGTCTGCAAGGACGGCCAGTCGGTGACGAAGGAGGAGCTGCTCGCCTTCCTAGAACGGCGCCTGGGCCGCTTCAAGCTCCCGCGCGTCATCCAATTCGAAACCGAGCCGCTGCCCAAGACCGGCACCGGTAAGATCCGCAAAAACATCCTGCGCGAACAGTTCTGGCAGGGCAAGGCCGACCGCATTCAGGGGTGAGCAATCCGGCGCAGGTAATTCGCCTGCCCGAGGTGATAGTTCAGGTGCCCGTACAGGTGAGTGACGAACTGCCGCGTCGTGAGCGGTTCGCCCAGCACGTTCTCCGGATAAATGGCGTCCCAATCGGCGGCCGCGAGGCACGGGATGATCTCGTCCCGCACCGCCTCGATCCGCGCGGCCACCTCCTCGCGCGTCAGCCCGCGCGTCGCGAATTCCGCTGGACGCACGCGCGTATAGGCGCCGCCGCCGATCTGCCGGCCGACGAACTCCCGCAGGTTGCCTTCGATGTGCAGCGCGAGGTTGCCGGCCGGATTGACGACGCCCGGCAGCGCGCGCCACAACGACTCATCGTCCGGGAACGCGCGCACCTCCTTCGCCAGCCGGCCCAGGTCGCGCGAGAACAGCGCAATCAGCTCATCGGAGAAAGCCATGAGGACATTATCATGGAAAGACATGGTCTCTTTACGGCTCGAGTGCGCGGCGGAACAGAAGGATGAGTTGGTGGCGGCGCTGTGGGAAGACGGCACACAGGGCGTCACCGAGATCGATTTGAACGCCAACCGCGTCGAGCTTCGCGCCTTCTTCGCCGAGCCCTTCGACGCCGCGGCCTACGCCGCCCACGGCGCTCGCTGGGAGGACGAACCCGAAGTCGACTGGGCCGCCGAAACCCGCGCCCGCTGGCCCGGCATTGCCGTCGGCGAACGTTTCTGGGTGTGCCCGCCGTGGAATGAGGAACCGACGCCCGAAGGCCGCGTGCGCCTCGTCATCAACCCCGGCGTCGGCTTCGGCACCGGCGCCGACCTCACCACGCAGCTCTGCCTGCAGGCCCTCGAACGCGAGTTGAAACCCACCGACGCCGTCTTCGACTTCGGCACCGGCTCCGGCATCCTCGCCCTCGCCGCCGACGCGCTGGGCGCGCGCTCCGTGGCCGCCGCCGATATCGACCTCGACGCCGTGCTCGCCGCCCGCGAAGACCTCCCCGCCTCGGTCGGCCTCTTCGTCGGATCCATCCGTTCCATCCGCGACGCTTCGATCGACCTGCTGCTCGCCAACCTCAACGCCGAGACCATCGCCAATCACGCCGCCGACATCCGCCGCGTGCTGAAGCCCGGCGGCCGCGTCATCATCAGCGGCGTCCCGCCCCGCCACGGCGAGCGCGTCGCCAAGGCCCTCACCGCTAACGGCGTCCCGCCGCGCGAGATCGTCGAAGAGGATATCTGGCTGCGGATCGTCTGCTGAGCTACGCGAGAACCTGCGTCGGGTTATAGACCAGAATCCGCGAGCACTCCTCGCACTGCCACAGCTTGTCCGGCTCGGCCTTCACGCCCTGCCAGAAAGCCAGCCGCAGCGTCATCTGGCACACGCCGCAGTTCCCGTCGACGGCTTCGCACAGGATCGGCCCGGACTTGTACTTCTTCCGCAGCCGGTCGTAGAGCTGCGCGTACTTCGGGTCGAGCGTCGCCACCAGTTCCTTGTTGCGCGCCGTGTTGGCCGCGATCTGGGCCATGCCGGCCTTGTGCTCCTGCTCGGCCGCCTTGAAGTGTTCGACGTGCGCCTTCGCCAGGGCCGCCGCGGCCGCCTGCGCTTCCTTCACCTGCGGCTCCAGCGTCTCGGCCTCCTCCAGCAGTTCGAGCTCGCGGTCCTCGGCCTTGCCGATCTCGGCCTCGTTGAACTGGATCTCTTTTTCAAACGCCGCCACCTGCGCCTCGCTCGCCGCCTGCTCCAGCTGCCCGCGCAGCTTCTTCAGCTTCGACTGGCGCAGTTGCACGTCGCCTTCCAGCTGCCGCCGTTCCTTCTCGTTGGCGGCCAGCCGCGCCTCGAGCGCCGCGGCCTCGGCCTTCTTCGCCTCGACCGCCTTCTTCTCGGCGGTCAGAACTTTCGGCAGTTCGGCAAGCCGCGCCTGCAACTGGTGCGTCTCTTCATCGAGCTTTTCAAGTTGGGCGAGGGTGGATATCTCAGGCAGCATGGATGACTAGCGGATTCTAGCACGCAGGCGCTCGATGGGCTTGGCGAGCGCCATCACGGCGAACTCCAGTTCCTCGATGCGCAGCGCGCGGCAGATGAAGTAGTAAATTGCGACGCCGCTCGGCAGCGCCAGCGCCAGCGTGGCCAGATAGCGCAGCCGCCCCGTCGGCAGCCACTGGACCACCAGCCATTCGGCGCCCCAGATGACGACGCCCATCGCGGCCGCGGCGAGCGTGATCTTGCCGACGCTGGCCAGCAGCGCGCGCCCGTAAATGCCCCCGACCCGCCCGCGCAGCAGCAGAAACTGCAGGATGGACCCCGTGATCGCCACCGCCGCCGTCGAAAGCGCCAGGCCCGCGTGCCCGAACGCCGTCTGCCCCGTCATGGTCGAAACGATCGCGTAGTTCGTCGCGATCGAGGCGAGCGAGATATACATCGGCGTCTTCGAATCCTTGAGCGCGTAGAAGGCGGGTACCAGAATCTTCAGCGCCGCGTAGCCCACCAGCCCAGCCGCGAACCAGGCCAGCGCCGCCGCCGTCTGGTGCGTGTCGTAGGCCCGGAACGCGCCGCCCTCGAACAGCGACCCGATGATCGCGTCGCCGATCACCAGCAGCCCCACGCTCGACGGAATCGTCAACAAGAACACCAGCCCCAGCGACCGCGACAGCGTGCGCCGGAAATCGTCCATATCGCCGTTGGCCGCCGCCCGCGAGATCGCCGGCAGCGTCGCCCCGCCGATCGCCACCCCGAACAGCCCCAGCGGCAACTGCATGAACCGGAACGCGCAAGCCAGCCACGTCACCGGGCCGTTGAATCCCGTCACCGGATCGTTGATCTGCGAGGCGAAGTTCGAGTTCACCATCACGTTGATCTGCACCGCCGCGTTGCCCAGAATCGCCGGGCCCATCAGCTTGAAGATGTGCAGCAGCCCCGGGTGCTGCAGGTCCACCGCCGGCCGGAACAGGAAGCCGTGCCGCACCAGGCTCGGCACCTGCGCGAACAGCTGAATGGCCCCGCCGAACACCACGCCCCACGCCATGCCCTCGATCGGGGTGATGCCGATATGCGGCCCCAGCACGTGCCCGACCAGCAGCCCGCACAGCAGCGAACCGACGTTGAACATCGAGCTCGACAACGCCGGCAGTGCGAACTGGTTGCACGCGTTCAAAATCCCCATCACCTGCGCGGCCAGCGCCACCAGCAGCAGGAACGGACTCATGATGCGCGTCATGCGCACGGCCATCTCGAACTTGCCCGGCACCTGGTGGAACCCCGGTGCGAACGTCGAAACCAGCTCCGGCGCCCAGTACATGCCGGCCAGGCAGATGGCGCCGACGATGACGATGATCGAAGTGGCGACGAGATTTGCAAGATAGGCCGCGTCGGCCCGTGAACGCTTCTGCAGGTACTCGACGAAGGTCGGCACGAAGGCCGAGGAGAGCGCCCCCTCGGCGAACAGGTCGCGCGTCAGGTTTGGGATCCGGAAGGCGAGCAGAAACGCGTCGTTGGCCGCGCCGGCGCCGAACAGCCGCGTCAGCGCCATCTCCCGCGCCAGCCCCGTGATGCGGCTCGCCAGCACCGCCACCGACGTGATGCCGGCCGACCGCGCGACGTTCTCCGCTGTGTTCCGTTGCCGCAGAGCGACGCCGGCGCTGTCGGTTTCTCCCACCTATTCTCCGTATCGTTCGAGGAACCGGGCGACTGTCGAAATCGCCTGGTAGTAGTTGTCGAGCTTGAACTTCTCGTTCGGCGAGTGCAGCCCGTCGTCCGGCAGCCCGAAGCCCATCAACACCGTCGGAATCCCCAGGTGCTTCGCGAAGTCGCCGACGATCGGAATCGACCCGCCCGACCGCGTGAAGACCGTCTTCCGCCCCAGCGATTCTTCAAACACCTCGGCCGCCACCGCGATCGCCGGATGGTCCGGATTCACGATGATCCCCGGGCTCCCGCCCAGCAGCCGCACGCTGCATTCGATGCCCTTCGGCGCGTTCGCCGCCACCCACGCGCGGAACGCCGCCACGATCTTCTCCGGGTCCTGATCCGGCACCAGCCGGAAGCTCACCTTCGCCAGCGCTTTGGCCGGAATCACGGTCTTCGAACCCGCGCCCGTAAAGCCGCCCGCGATGCCGTGCACCTCGAGGGTCGGCCGCGACCACGTCTTTTCAAACACGCTCCGCCCCGGCTCGCCCGTGATCGCGG
>CAYMTH010000020.1:19335-20362 GCA_964393235.1 uncultured Solibacteraceae bacterium
TACTCCGCCTCGTCGAACGGCAGCGACTGCCACGATTCGAGCTCGGCCGCCGCCGGCTCGCGCACGTCGTCGTAGAAGCCCGGAATCTGAATCACGCCGTCGGCGTTCTTCGCCTTCGCCAGCAGTTCGATCAGCCCGAACACCGCGTTCGGCGCCGCGCCGCCGTAGAGCCCCGAGTGCAGGTCGCGCGCCGGCCCGCTCGCTTCCACTTCCATGTAGCAGAGCCCGCGCAGCCCGATGCACAGCGTCGGAATGCCTTCGGCGTAGAGCGCCGTATCGGACACCAGCGCGACGTCGGCCTTCAGCTTTTCCTTGTGCTCCGGCACGTACTTGGCGATCGACGCGCCGCCGATCTCTTCCTCGCCCTCGATGAGCACTTTGATATTCACCGGGAACGTGCCGTGCAGCGCGCGCAGCGCCTCCAGCGCCTTCACGTGCGCGTACATTTGCCCCTTATCGTCCACCGCGCCGCGGGCGTAGATATTGCCGTTGCGCACGGTCGGCTCGAACGGAGGCGTCTCCCACAGCTCGAGCGGATCGGGCGGCTGCACGTCGTAGTGGCCGTAGCAGAGCACGGTCGGCTTACCCGGCGCGTGCAGCCAGTCGGCGTAGATCAGCGGGTGCCGCTGGGTCGGGATGATCTCAATGTTCTCGAGCCCCGCCTTGCGCAGCGCCTCGGCCGTGTAGCCGGCCGCGCGCACCACGTCGCTCGCGTGCTCCGGCAGGGTCGAAATCGAGGGGATGCGGATCAACTCGAACAGTTCTTCGAGCAACCGGGCGCGGTTGGCGTCGACCCACTGGTTGATGGCGGCGAGGCCGGTAGGATTGGACATAGGGAAACCACTATTATAGGAGCGTGCGGACGGCCACGCTCCTCCTGGCGTCGATTTACTGAACCTGCCGGTACAACTGGTCCCGCACGCGCAGATACCACTCCGGCGCCAGCGGCGTCCGCCACTGGTCCGGCGGCGCGGCGCACCACGCGTCCGGAATCGCCACCTCCGGCGCCAGCCCGCCCCGCACGAAC
>CAYMTH010000021.1:0-3232 GCA_964393235.1 uncultured Solibacteraceae bacterium
GCGCGCGGACGCTGCAGGCGCGCGGGCGGCGGGTGCTGGTGCTGGAGAAGGCCCGGGTAGCGAATACAATCCACGAGTTTCCGGCGGGGAAGCGGGTGTACGACGAACCGGTGGGACGGGCGGCGGCGGGGCCCCTGTGGCTGGGAGAGTCGACGCGGGAGGAGTTGTTGGAGCGGTGGGAGCTGGCGGCGGCGGCGGTGGCGGTGCGGACCGGGGAGGGCGTGACGGGGCTGGAACGGGACGGCGCCGGATGGCAGGTAAAGACGGAACGGGGGGCGTACCGGGCGGCGCGGGTGGTAATCGCGACGGGGCAGGGCGGGACGCCGCGGCGGCTGGGCGTGGGGGGAGAGGACGGGGGCGGGGTGCATCCCCGGCTTGACAACCCTGGGGCGGTGGCGGGGGGGCGGGTGGGGGTCAGCGGCGGGGGGAATACCGCGGTGGAGGCGGCGCTGGCGCTGGCGGATTACGCCGAGGTGACGGTGGTGCACCGGGGGCGGGAGTTTGAACGGTTGTTCCGGGCGAACCGGGCGCGGCTGGCGGCGGACAAGCGGGTACGAGTGCTGACGGGCGAGGAGGCGGGGGCGTTCGCAGATGGGGGCGTGGAGCTGAAGAGCGGGCGACGGATCGAGTGCGACCGGGCGTTCGTGTTGATCGGGAGCGAGACGCCGACGGTGTTCTTGCGGTCCCTGGGATTGCGGCTGGAGAACGACTGGAGCGGGAACCCGTGGGTGGCGGCGGGGATGGCGGGAGCGGCGGTGGCGGGATTGGCGGCGGGATGGTGGGCGGTGTTCTGGGCAGCGCTGGCGGGGTTGGCGGTGGCGGGGTGGCGCGGCAACCGGTGGGCGTGGCTGGCCGTCTGGATGGGGGCGAGCTATACGGTTTCGGGGGTGAAGGGCGGGGACGGGAACGAGTTCTGGCCGTTCCGGGGCTGGGGGCACGCGATGTTGAGCTTCGCGGGGCGGGGGTGGAGCTTCTGGTACACCGTGCTCTATACGGGCCTGGTGACGGTGTTCGGGCTGCAGGCGGCGAAGCGGTGGGGATGGGATTACCGCGACCGGTTTCAATTGTGGCGGTACGGGTCGCTGATCGGGTTTCAGTGGGTGTTTTTCTTTCTGATTCCGGAGTTTTTGTTCCGGTGGGCGGTGGAGCACCAGTGGGTGGGAGAAGCGCTGGCGCGGGACCCGAACTTCACCAACAAGCTGTGGCGGAGCTACGGGCTGGTATACGCATGGCCGCTGTTTTTCTACACGTTTTTCGGCAATCCGCACGAGGTTTGGATCTGGTGGGGTCTGGTGCTGAGCTTCGGGATTATCCCGGCGCTGGTGCTATTCCACGGGAAGCGGTACTGCAGCTGGATCTGCGGGTGCGGGGGGCTGGCGGAGACGCTGGGCGACCGGTGGCGGCATCTGGCGCCGAAGGGGGAGGCGGCGCTGCGGTGGGAGAAGATGAACGCGTGGGTGCTGGGGGCCGCCGTCGTGGTGACGCTGCTGGTGGTGGCGCGGGACGTGTGGGGCGTGTTCGGGAAGGCGGCGCCGGCGGCGCTGGAGTATTACCACCTGGTGGCGGACGTGTGGCTGGTGGGAATCCTGCCGGTGGGGCTCTATCCGTTTCTGGGCGGTAAGGTATGGTGCCGGTACTGGTGCCCGCTGGCGAAGATGATGGAGCTCTTTTCCGGCTGGTACACGCGGATGCGGTGGAGCCGGTTCACGATCCAGGCCAACGACAAGTGCATCGCCTGCGGGGAGTGCACGCGGAACTGCCAGGTGGGGATCGACGTGATGCGCTTCGCTCTATTGCAACGCGAAATCGACAACGCGAACAGCTCGTGCATCGGGTGCGGAATTTGCGTGACCGTGTGCCCGATGGGAGTTTTGAAATTTGCCGGGGAAAAAGGAAAACAAAACGCCGCGAAACTCGTCCAGATAATGTGAGGCGAGTATATGCGGAATAAAAATTTGACAACCTTTATAGCCTCGGCTGTATGCGCGGTGGTGATGCTGGGCGCGGGCTCGCGCGTGTCCGGCGGCGGGGCGGTGACGGCGGCGGCGGAGCGGATTGCCGGGTTTCAGCCGGCGCGGTCGGTGGCGGTGGAGCAGGCGGTGGACCTGATGCGGCACGGCGACTACAGTCTGGCGCTGCTGCGGCTTTCGTCGGAGAAGAAAGACACGTCGGCGCCGGCGCAGGCGCGTGTGTTGAGCGCCTACGCGCTGCTGGTGGCCGGGAATACGCTGGGGGCGTTCGGGAACGGGGCCTAGCCGGGGGCTAGTGCCCGACGGGATCGACCTTGATCTGGTTGACGACCTTGGTGACGCCCTTGACCTTCATGGCGACTTTGTCGGCCTTGGACTTGGCTTTTTCGGTACGCACGATGCCGGAGATGGTGACCACGCCGTCCTTCACTTCGACTTCGAGCGTGCCGCCCTTGACCACGGGGTCGCCGGCGAGGCGGCGTCTGACGGCATCGTAGATTTCGTCGTCCTTCTTCTGGTCAGCGAACACCGGAACCAGGAGGAGCAGGAAGAGGGCAAGTTTCTTAGTCATCTTGGTCATTGACCATCCTTCGCCAGTCTAACTCATTCAGGAACTCGGGCTGATTCCGCCAGTCGGGTTTTACCTTGACGAACAGTTCGAGGAAGAACTTCTTGCCGAAGAACTTTTCGAGCTCGAAGCGGGCGGAGGTGCCGATCTTCTTGAGCATGGCGCCACCGGTGCCAACAATGATGGCCTTCTGGCCGGCGCGTTCGACGTAGATGGTGGCCGAGACGCGGATGACATTGGGCTTGTCCTCCCATTCGTCGACCAGGACGGCGACGGAGTGGGGGACCTCCTGGCGGGAGAGGATGAGGATCTTTTCGCGGATGGCTTCGGCGGCAAGGAATCGGGAAGGGACGTCGGTAAGGTGGTCCTCGGGACGAAGCGGCTCGCTTTCGGGGAGATACTTCGCGATGGTTTTACGGAGATCGTCGATGCCATCGCCGGACTTGGCGGAGACGGGGATGTACTCGTTGAAGTCGTGGAGGGTCTTGAAGTGCTCGATAAGGGCGAGGAGCTTCGGCTTATCCTTGATCTGGTCGACCTTGTTGAGGACGAGGATGACGGGGGTGCCGGGCTTCTTGACGAGGTCGACGGTCTGGGTGTCGTCTTCGCCGGGGCGCCGGGTGGCATCGACGACGTAGACGACGACGTCGACGGCGTTGAGCGAGGCGCGGACGACCTGCATCATGCGGCGGTT
>CAYMTH010000021.1:3242-5416 GCA_964393235.1 uncultured Solibacteraceae bacterium
CGGACTTATGGACGCCGGGGGTATCGACGAAGACGATCTGCGAGTTGTCGCCGGTCCAGACGCCGGTGAGGGAGGTCCGGGTGGTCTGGGCCTTGGCGGTGACGATGGCGATCTTCTCGCCGACGATGGCGTTCAGAAGGGTGGATTTGCCGGCGTTGGGCAGGCCGATGATGGTGGCGTGGCCGGCGTGGAATTTAGGTTTTTTGGATTTAGGCATCCTTATTCTCTTCTACGGGCGGATGCTCCTTGGCGGGTTCGGGCTCGGGGGCGCGGAGGATGCGGAGGCGGTCGACGCGGCGGTCGTTGGCGGCGACGATCTCCATGCGGATGCCATCGCGTTCGACGGATTCGCCGACGCGGGGCACGCGGCCGAGCCATTCGGCGGCGAGGCCGCCGACGGTGGTGGATTCGAACTGCTCTTCGGGGCGGAAACCGACCAGTTCGGTGAGGTGGTCAAGGTCGAAGGAGCCGGAGACGAGCCAGGCGCCTTCGCCGTCGGGGGTCACGTCGGCGACGGGTTCGTGTTCATCGCGGATTTCACCGAAGATCTCTTCGACGAGGTCCTCCATGGTGGCGAGGCCGGCGGTGGAGCCGTACTCATCGACGACGACGGCAAGGTGGGCGCCGTCGCGCTGCATTTCCTTCAGCAGGGCGGTGACCTTCTTCTGTTCGGGGACGACGCGGATGGGGCGCATGAGTTCCCAGGCCTTGCGGCCGCGTTCCTCGGGATAGCGCTCGAACATGTCGCGGACGTGGACGAAGCCGACGATGTTGTCGATGGATTCGTCGTAGACGGGGATGCGGGAGTACTGCTCGTTGACGACGAGCTGGCGCAGTTCCTCGAGCGACTTGCTTTTCTCGATGGCGACGATGCGCGGGCGCGGGGTCATGACGGCGTGGACGGTCTTGTCGCCGAACTCGACGACGGACTGGATGAGCTTGCGGTCCTCTTCCTCGATGAGGCCTTCTTCCTTGCCGGCCGTGATGAGGGCCTCGACGGACTCCGAGGAGGAGGCGGCGCCGTTTTCCTCGTCGGCGGGTTCGCGGAGGTCGGTCAGGGACTGGAAGAATTTGAGGATGGCGACGAGGGGCGCCATGAGGATGATCATGGCGTGGAGGATAGGGAGAAACGCGAAAAGCCACTTGCCGTTGGTGTGGCGGTAGAGGAACTGCGGGACGATCTGGGCGAAGAAGATGCAGAGGGCCCAGGCGAGGATGGCGGCTTCGGCGATGGCGGTCCAGAACTGTTCGCGGCTATGGCCGAGAAGGCCGAGGGCGAAGACACCCATCATGGCGATGAGGGCGTGCTTGATGAGCGAGAACGTGAGGGCGCCGCGCTCGATTTTGAGGCCGAGGCGTTCTTCGAGGTTCTCCTTGAAATAGGTGAGCGCATCGCACTCGCGGGAACGCAGGCGAAGCGATTCCACGTAGAGGAGCTGGGCGATGGCGGAGAGCGCCAGGAGTCCGGAGAAGACGGCCAGCGTGAGGAAGAATGCGATGTTCATCGGCGTGTGCGTTCGATGAGGCCGGCGGGGAGGCCGAGCTTCTGCCGCCAGCGGGTTTCGAGGCGGCGCATGGCGCCGCGGTCGGTTTCGTGGTCGTGGCCGAGGAGGTGGAGAAGGCCGTGGAGCATCAGGATCTCGATTTCGGTCTCCACCGGGTGGCCGAATTCGGCGGCCTGCGCTTTGGCGCGGGGGGCGGAGATGGCGAGATCGCCCAAGGTTTCTTCGCCCTCAAGGGAGGGGAAGGAGAGGACGTCGGTCGGATAGTCCTTGCCGAGGAAAGACGCGTTGAGGCGGCGCAACTCGGCATCCGTGGTGAGGAGGCAGGTGAAGCCGCGGCCCTTGGCGACGAGCGTGGTGAGGGTGTGGTGGAAACCACGGAGGCGCTTGCGGTCGAGGCCGCGTGGAGCGGAACGAAATAGGAATGTACTGCCGTCCGGCGACATATGGTTCTGTTAGTTCGATTATGCGTTGGGAGTAGTCGGGTTGGAAGCGGAATCCGCATCGGCCATGGCCTCGGAGAGGCGGAGGCTGAGCTGGCGGGCGTTGGCGGCGTTTTCGCCGAACTTTTCGTAGGCGCGGATGATGCGTTGCACGAGGGAGTGGCGGACGACGTCCTGTTCGTCGAAGTGGACGAAGCTGATGCCGTCGATGCCCTTGAGGATTTCGACG
>CAYMTH010000021.1:5426-6827 GCA_964393235.1 uncultured Solibacteraceae bacterium
TGCGTGGCGTCGCCGGTGACGACGGTCTTCGAGTTGAAGCCCTGGCGGGTGAGCACCATCTTCATCTGCTCGGGCGTGGAATTCTGGGCTTCGTCGAGGATGATGAAACTGTCGTTGAGGGTGCGGCCGCGCATGAAAGCGAGGGGGGCCACCTCGATGATGTTTTTCTCGATGAACTTTTCGACCTTTTCGGCGTCGAGCATGTCGAACAGAGCGTCATAGAGGGGACGCAGATAGGGATCGATTTTTTCCTGGAGCGTGCCGGGCAGGAAGCCGAGTTTTTCGCCGGCCTCGACGGCGGGGCGGGTGAGGATGATGCGGGAGACGCGCTTGGAGAGCAGCGACGAGACGGCCATGGCGACGGCGAGGTAGGTCTTGCCGGTGCCGGCGGGGCCGACGCCGAAGACAAGGTCGTTGCGCTCGATGGCTTCGAGATAGCGGCGCTGGTTGATGGTCTTCGGAGTGAGGACCTTCTTGCCGAAGGAGCGCTGGCGGCCGGAGGCGACGAGGGCGCGGAGGGAGATGGCGGGGTCGGCGGCGACGATGCGGATGTAGTTCGTCATGTCGCCGGAGGAAAAGGTCTGGCCCTCGCGGACGAGGTCGGTGTACTCGTGGACGAGGTGGGCGGCGCGCTCGGCGTTGAGGTCGTCGCCTTCGATTTCCATGACGCCATTGGCAAGGCGGGTGCGCACGGCGAGCGCCGTTTCGAGGAGGCGGATGTTCTCGTCACGGGTGCCGTAGAGGGCCTCAATGGCCTGCGGGATGGGCACACTTATTCGCATGCGAAGGAGCGAAGGGAGCCGGAGTACACCAAGAACATCTGGTTTGAGTATACCAAGCGGTTAGGCTGAGTTATGGCCACATGGCGGGCTCACCGGTTTCCAGGTGCAGCCAGCCGTTGGAGGGCAGGGCATCGACGGGAAGGCCGTCGAACCAGAGGGAGAGCTGGAACTCGACGATTTCGCCGGGCTGATAGCCGAGGGCGGAAAGGGGCACGGCGGCCTCGACGATGCGGAGGGCGGAGAAGTCCTGGCGGCGAAGGTTGTGTTCGGCGCGAGGTGTGCGGAGGCGGATCTCGAGGTGATTGGGCTCCGGCATCGGATCGAAATCGAGGCGGATGTAGAAGTGCTCGCCGCAGGTGCCGTAGTAGAGCATGGCGAGGTTGGAGCGGCCGCCGTGCATGGCGCCCTGGCGCTGGTCCACCTTGTACTCGCCGGCGCCCATCCATTCGAAGTAGGAGGTGATCTCGCCGTCGATGACGGGATTGATCTGGGAAGCGGGAGGGAGGTTGTGTTCGACGGTAGAGAGCTTCAGGATGGGCCGGCCGAGTTCTTCGGGAGCGGCGAGGCCGAGGAGGCGGTAGACGTTGGAGAGGTGGTCGCGGAAGAGCTGGTCGAACTC
>CAYMTH010000021.1:6837-13118 GCA_964393235.1 uncultured Solibacteraceae bacterium
GCGCGGTTGGCCGATTCGTGGTGAGGGCCGTACCACCAGCACCAGTCGGAGCCCTCGGCGATGAGGAGTTCTTCGTAGGCGAGATTGCGGTCGGCGGGTGTGGCCTTGGCGGAATGCTTTTCGTAGGCCTGGCGCGCCTTGAGGAGGTGTTCCCAGGCGCGGTTGTCTTCGTCGAAGCCGATCCAGACGTCGAAGTTGGCGGAGATCCAGGAACCGGGGAAGATGCCCTGGAGCGGCTGCGGCTGGTGGCGCTTGAGGGCTTCGGAAACGGTGAGGGTGGTGAGGCCGGGCGTGTTTTCGAGGCGCTGATAGAGCTCGCGGAGGAACTCGCGGCCGCTTTCGGGGAAGTATTCCCACGCGTTTTCGCCGTCGAGGATGACGGGCACGAGGGCGTCGCGGCCGGCGGCGTTTTCGAGGATGCGGCCGACAAAGTGATCGGCGGCCTCGGCGGGGCCCATCTTCGAATAGGTAAAGCCGACGAGATCGCTCAGGTAGTGATCGCGGAAGATGCCGTGGAGCTGGCGACCGTTCTGCTGCCAGAGGTAGGGGCGATAGGTTTCGACGGCGCCGGCGTTGCGACCGAGCGTACGGGCGAGGACGCCGTTATCGGTGGCGAACCACTGGAAGCCGCATTCGGCGGCCAGGGCGAGGGCCTCATCGGAGACGGAGCCTTCCGAGGGCCAAAGGCCGGCGGGCGTGATGCCGAGCTGTTCCTCCATGTATTTGCGGGCGCGGAGGAGCTGCTCGCGGGCGTCTTCGGGGTAGCGGAAACGGGTGGGAAGAGGGACGGAGGGATTGGAGACACCGGCTATGTTGGAGTCGCAGATGAGCGGGAGGATGGGGTGGTAGAACGGGGTGGTCGAGATCTCGATCTGGCCGGCCGCGGCGAACTTGCGGTAGACGGGGATGATCTTGCCGCAAACCTCGGTTTGCTTGCGGCCGAGGAGGGCCTGGTCGTCGAGGGAATAGTCGCGGCCTTTCTTGACGAGCGCGGCGATGGCGGGATCGCCGGTGAGGAAGAACTCGTCAAACCAGGCGAGTTGAGAGAGGACCTGGAGGTCGCGGAAGTCCTGGTGGGAGTAGGGGCGGAAGCGGCCGTGGTAGAGCTCGGCGTAGCGGGGGTAGCGGAAGATGAGGCGGTCGACGTTGGCCTGGAAGTAGTACTGGAGCAGGAACTGGCGATCGGCCTCGGTGAGCGACTCGGCGGGCTTGAGGGCGAGGCGGAGGAATGGATCGTCGGCCTGGCCGGAGGCGTACTCGTCGAGCTGAACGAGCATGGAGGGGACGAGGTTGAAGGTCTGGTGGATCTTCGGGAACTCGGCGAGGAGTTGGACCATGCCGTAGTAGTCTTTGAGGCCGTGGAGGCGGGTCCACGGGAGTTTGTATTCGCCGCGCACCAGATCCTTGTAGAAGGGCTGGTGCATGTGCCAGACGAAACAGACGTCGATTTGAGGCATGGATTACTTTGCGCTTCCGAAGAAGCTCCTTACTGGGACGGGCGGCGGCGTGCCGCGGACGGCGAGCCAGATGATGTCGTTCATGTCGTCGTCATCAATTTCGTCGGGTTCGTCGAATTCGAAGCGGGCGGAACGGCGGGCGAGGGGCGTGCCGCCGGGGTTGCGCTCGTCGAGATTGACGGCGGGAGTTTCGGCGGAATAGGGCTGCAGGTTCGGGGTCGGCGTGAAGAGGCTGACCATGGGACGGGCGCCGGCGTCGTGCATCGTAAGCGGGCTGAGCCCGAGGATGAGTTCCATGGTGCGGAGCATGGAGGTGGTGTTGTAGAACGACGAATCGACGGCGCCGCGCTTGACGTAGGGCGAAATGACGAAGGCGGGGGAACGGTGCGAGTCGACGTGGTCGGGGCCGTTCTGGGCGTCGTCTTCGAGGACGAAAATGGCCATTTTGGGCCAGAAACTGGAGCGGGAGAGGGCTTCGACGATCATGCCGAGGGCAGCATCGTTATCGGCCATCTGGGCAACGGGCGTGCGTTTGCCGGCTGAGGCGCCGGAGGTATGGTCATTACCGAGGCGGAGGATGGCGAAGTGGGGGAATCGCTTTTCGGCTTCCATGCGACCGAGGTCGGCGATGAACGTTTTGGCGCGATCGACGTCGAGGTAATCGAGATCAAAGGCGCGGTAGCCCATGTGGGTATGGGCGGCGAGAGCGGGGTCGCGGAGAGAAGCGATGTGGATGTTGTCGTTGACGTCTTTCAGGGGGCGGTTGTTGGCGTGGTAGCCGTAGTTGCGCAGGCGGAGGCCCTTGGCGAGCACGTTGTTCCAGATGTAGCCGGCGGGGGGCGTGGCGGCGGGTTCGCCGCCCTCGTAGTCGTACTTCTTGCGGCGGCCGGCGTAGGAGTTGGGCCAGAGGCGCTGGACGTAATCCGGCGCGATGGCGGCGGTGGTCCAGTTGTGGCCGTCGGCGGAGACGTCGGCGTTGACGTAGAAATTGTCGAGGAGAACAAACTCGTTGGCGAGCTTGTGGTGGTTGGGGCTGATCTTCTGGCCGAAGACGGTGAGGGAGGGATCGGAGTTGCCCTTGCCGATGTCGCCGAAGACCTGATCGTAGGTCCGGTTTTCCTTGATGATGTAGACGACATGCTCGATGGGGGACTTGTCGGTGGCGTGGGCGGGGATGACGGAGGAGTCGCCGCGGTGGCCGAGGTAGCGCTTTTCGGGGGTGTAGGGAACGTTGGCGCGCACCTGTTCGGTCCAGTTGATGAGGTCGACGGGGTTGACGGTATCGATGAGCGAGGCGGAACCGGGCTGGAGGCGGGCGACGTATTGCGGGCTGGAGTTGCCAAGGTGTTCGTTGGCAGGGAGGCGCACGGGAGACGGGCCGCGCGGGTTGGCGAAGCTGCGACTGCCGCGGCCGTTGAGGACGAGGAGGCGCTTGTCGTCGAGGGCGCGGGCGGCGGTCGGGTACCAACCGGTGGGAATGAAGCCGAGCACGCGGGACCGGGCGCCGGCGATGTTGACCGCGGAGACGGCGTTGGCGTCGGAGCAGACGACGTAGAGGGTATCGGCGTCGGGGCTGAGCGCGAGGGCGGAGGGCGTCATGCCGGCGGGGGAATCGGGATAGAGCGCGACGTTGATGGTTTCGATCGGGCTCAGTTCCTTCGAATCGTTGACGCCGAAGACGCGGACCGTATTCGTGTTACCGAGGGTGACAAAGAGGCGAGCCTTGAACTGGGTGGATTCGCCCTCTTCGTCGGAGGTGCGCTTGTCGCGCCAGAGGAGATCGGTGGCGTGGGGGCCGGCCATGACGCGGTTCACGACGTTGCCGTTCTGGGCGTCGTGCTGGGTAATGGTGCCGTCGGCCCAACTGGAGACGAAGAAGGTCTTGCCGTCGGGGTGGAAGAGAATGCGATAGGGACGGCGGGCGGTCTTCCAGTTTTCAATGACGCGGCCGGACTGGGGATTGATGACCTTGATGGCGTTGTTGTAGAGGTCGGCGAGGAAGATGAGGCGGCCGTCCGGGGAGAGAGCGAGGTCGCCGAGGAAATCGGTGGGGGTGCGCTGGGCGGCGGGGGTGACCTCAAAGACGCGGGAGGGGGTGAGGAGGCCTTCGTCGGAGAGGGTGAGTTCGTGGACGTTGTGGCGGGAGGCGCCGGAGACGTAGACGGTGCGGGAGTTCGGGTGGACGGCGAGGCCGAGCCAGGCGTCATCGAAGGACGCGCGGGAGCGCTCCTGAAGCGTGGCGGGATCGAGAACGACGAGCGAGGGACGATTGAAGCCGCCGTGCAGGACGAGCAGATTCCGCTTGTCCGGCGTGAGGAGCGCGGCCATCGGGAATGTGTCGAGCGGGATCTGGCGGCCGGCGGGCTGGACGAACTGGCCGTTGGGGATGAGGAAGCGCCCGCCGGGCAGAGCGCCGACACGCAGGCGGAACTCGGGCTGCGAGAGCAGCGCAACGGCCGCGAGGGTGACGACCCCGGCGGCCCAGAGGATTTTTTTCATTCGCGGTACCGTTGAGCGATAGGATAGCGCCGGCCAATGCCAAAGGCCTTCGTGGTGACCTTGAGGCCGGGGGCGGCCTGCTGGCGCTTGTATTCGTTGCGGTCGACCTTGAGCGTGACGTCACGGACGAGTTCGAGCGGGACGCCGAGGCGTTCGGCGATGACGGCGGGCGGGAGGAACTCTTCGACATAGGCCTTGAGGATGGGGTCGAGGAGATCGTATTCGGGCAGGGAGTCGGAGTCCTTCTGGTCCGGGCGGAGTTCGGCCGAGGGCGGCTTGGTGAAGACCGATTCGGGGATGGCGTCGTGGAGCCGGCGGTTGGCGACGCGGCAGAGCCGGTAGACAAGCGTCTTGGGCACGTCGGAGATGACGGCGAGGCCGCCACACATATCGCCGTAGAGAGTGCAGTACCCGACGGCGATTTCGCTCTTGTTGCCGGTGGTGAGGACGAGCGCGTTGAACTTGTTCGAATACGCCATCAGCGTGAGGCCGCGGAGGCGCGACTGGATATTCTCTTCGGCGACGCCGGACTTCGTGCCGGCAAACAGAGGGCCGAGCGCCTGCGTGGCCGCCTCATAACCGGGGTTGATAGAGACGAGGTGGAACGGGATCTTCAGCTTCTCGGCCATGGCGCGGGCGTCGGCGACGGAATGCTCCGACGAGTAAGGGCCGGGCATGCCGATGCCGGCGACGTTTTCACGGCCGAGAGCTTCGACGGCAACGCAGGCGACGAGCGAGGAGTCGATGCCGCCGGAGAGGCCGATGACCGCCTTGTGGAAGCCGCACTTGCGGAGGTAGTCGCGGGTGCCGAGGACCAGAGCTTCGTAGACGGCTTCGTCTTCGTCGTTGAAGTTGGCGTGGTTGTCGCCCTTACCCGTATTGAGGTCGGCGATGACGAGATCTTCGGCGAAGCTGACGGCCTGGGCGACAATGCGGCCGGTGGGATCCATGGCGAAGGAGGAGCCGTCGAAGACGAGCTGGTCGTTGCCGCCCACCTGGTTAACGTAGACGACGGGCACACCGTGGCGGCGCGCGGTATTGGCGAAGATGTGGCGGCGCTGGTCACGCTTGCCGATATGGTAGGGAGAGGCGTTGATGGAGATGAGGACGCGGGCGCCCTGAACGATGAGTTCGTCGACGGGATCGCGGTCATAGAGGCGAGCCTCCCAGAACTGCTTGTCGTTCCAGGCGTCCTCGCAGATGGTGAGTGCGACGGGGTTAGCGCCGAGGTGGACCAGGTCCTGGCGGTCGGCGGAACGGAAGTAGCGCTGCTCGTCGAAGACGTCATAGTTGGGCAGCAACATCTTGCGCTGGCGGAAGTGGACGTGGCCGCGCTGGAGGACGACGGCGGAGTTCCAGAGTCGCTTGCCGTCGGGCGTATCGGCCGGCTCGACGGTACCCGCGACGACGGCGATGCGCAGGGGAGCCGTATCGGCGGCGAGCTGTTGGATGGCCTCGTCGGCCTGCTCCAGGAGATTGGGCCGGTCGAGGAGATCCTGCGGCGGGTAGCCGATCAGGGAGAGTTCCGGGAAGACCACGACATCGGCGCCGGCTTCAGCGGCGCGGCGGGCGGTACGAAGCATGAGAGCTGCGTTTCCGGAGAGATCACCAACCGTCGTGTTGATCTGGCCGAGGGCGATGCGCATACTCTATTTTACGGCGCATATGCGCTTTTTCGCACGTATTTCTCGGGAGAAGGGGACGGCCGCCGCCGTCCCCCCGCGTGGTCTACGCGATCAGATCGTGGAGCACATTGCCGTGGACGTCGGTGAGCCGGAAGTCACGACCGGAGTAGCGGTAGGTGAGCTTCAAGTGGTCGATGCCGAGGAGGTGGAGGATAGTCGCGTGGATATCGTGGACATGCACCGGTTTTTCCACCGCCTTGAACCCGAACTCGTCGGTGGCGCCATAGATGGTGCCGCCTTTGACGGCGCCGCCGGACAGCCACATGGTGAAGCCGAACGGGTTGTGGTCTCTTCCCTTCTTCGCGGGTCCGTTGCCGCCCACTTCGCGCACGGGCGTACGGCCGAACTCCGAACCGCAGACGACCAGCGTGTCTTTCCATAGGCCGCGCTGTTTGAGGTCCTTGATGACCGCGGCGAAGGCCTGGTCGGAGTTCTTGGCGTTCACCTTGTGCGCGGTGATATCGGCGTGGGCGTCCCAGGGATCGCCGCTGGCGTAGTAAACCTGCACCATACGGACACCCTTCTCGACAAGGCGGACCGCCTGCAGACAGCCGCGCGCCGTGGTGCCCTCGCCGTACATGTCGAGCGTCGCCTGCGATTCCTTGCGAACGTCGAACACCTCGGGCGCCTCAGTCTGCAT
>CAYMTH010000021.1:13128-20330 GCA_964393235.1 uncultured Solibacteraceae bacterium
GGTCCTCGCCGGAGTTCCGCTTGCGGATCCCTTCGAGCTTCTGCAGCAGATCCAATTCGCGCTTCTGCTCACTGAGCTCGAACTTCGGATTGTTGACGTAGCTGACGAGCTTCTTCGGGTCGAAGGCTGTTTCCACCTTGACGGGCTTCTTCTTGTCCTTGTCCTTCTCGTCCATGGCGGCCGGCGGCTCCTCTTCCATCGGAGAACCGTCGGGGTTGGTGCGTTGCTGGATGCGGGAGGAGATGTAGGTGCCCTGGTGAATGGCGGGCAAGAAGCCGTTGGACCAGAGAGGCGAGCCCACGGTGGTCGGCACCGTCGGGCAGAGGACGACGAAGCCCGGAAGGCTCTTGTTCTCCGTGCCGAGGCCGTAGGTGATCCACGCGCCCATCGACGGGCGGCCGGCCTGGTTGGCGCCCGTATTCATCATCAGGCAGGCGGGCTCGTGGTTCGGGATTTCGGTGTAGACCGAGCGGATCCAGCAGATGTCGTCGGCGACGGTTCCGAGGTTCGGCCAAAGCTCGCTCAGGTCCATGCCGCTCTGGCCGTACTTCTTGAACGTGAACGGCGAGCGCATCAGTTCGCCGGTGCGGCGCTCGGTTTTGATACCGCCACCGGGCATGGGCTGGCCATCGTACTTGTCGAGCGCGGGCTTCGGATCGAAGCTGTCAATGGCGGAGCAGCCACCATTCATGAACAGGAAGATGACGCGCTTGACCTTGGCCGGATGGTCAAGCTTGGCGAGCGCGGGCTGTCCGTCGGGATTCACAATGCCGCCGGCGCGGGCGATGGACTCGCTGACCATGCTGGCGAAGGCCATCATGCCGAAGCCGTTGCCGACGCGGCGGAGGGCTTCGCGGCGAGTGGTGGGAGAGTTGGCTTTATGGGACATGATTTTCCTCGTTAGTTGATGAACAGGAATTCGGTGGAGCTGAGCAGGATCTTGGCGTAGCGGCCCCAAGCCGTGGCTTCGTACTTGACCTCCGGCGGGGGCGGAGCCCCGCCGCGGCGGCCGCCCATGCCGAATCCGCCCATGCCGCCCATCATGCCGGCGCCCATGGCGCCCGCATTGGCGCCACCGGCCGCAGCCCCCGCTTCGGTCGCGGGTTCGGCGGGCGGCATCTCGGCGCCAGGCTCGGGCTTGGCGTCGACGTTCGGTGCGGCGCCGTTGGAGCTCAGCAGCCGTTCGCCGCGGCGCATGCCCGGTCCGCGTTCCGGCTTCTTGTTCTTGCGTTCTTCGTACTCGAGCAGCGGTTCCTTCTTCAGGTAGTCCGCGCCGAGCGCGATCTCCTCCTCGGTCGCTTCGCGGCCGAAGACTAGCCGATAGGCCTTCTTGATGCGCTCGCGATTGTTGGCCTCGCCGGCGACGCGCTTAGCGAGTTCCTCGGCTTCGATCTGCATGAAATCGGAGTTCATGAGGAAGAGCCGCTGCGAGGGAACGGTAGTGATAAACCGCTTTTCGGCGGAGATGAGCGGGCTGGGGAAGTCGAAGAGCATCAGGTACTCGTCGGGCTTGTAGCGGCTCACCTTGCCGTAGACAGTGCGGCGCAGCATCGCCGGCGTCAGATCGGCCGAAGGTCCGCCGATCGAGGTATCGAGGTTGCCGGAGACGTACATGATGGAGTCGCGAATCTGTTCGGCGTCCATGCGCTTGCGGTTGGCGCGCCAGTAGAGGCGATTGCCCGAGTCCTTGGCTTCGGCCACCGTATCGGACTCGCTCGAGAGCTGATACACCGAGCTGAGCAGAATTTCGCGGTGCAGCTTCTTCAGCGACATGCCGTTCTTAACGAAGTTGGCCGAGAGGTGTTCGAGCAGTTCCGGATTCGTGGGACGCTCACCCGACATGCCGAAGTTCGACGGGGTGTCGACGATCCCGGTGCCGAAGTGGGCCTTCCAGATGCGGTTGACCATGACGCGGGTCGTGATCGGCTGCTTGACGAGCGCCTCGGCCAGTTCGAGCCGGCCGGAGCCCTTCGAGAACGGCTGCGGATCGGCAGGCGAGAGAACGCTCAGGAAGTGGCGCGGGAGGTCCGGACCGACGAGATTGGTCGGGTCGCCGCGGTGGTGCAGTTTGAGCGACTGGAGCGCTTCGGCGTCTTTCACGCCGTGGATGAACGGGTACTTGGTTTCGATCTTCTTGCGCAGCGCGTCGATCGCGGTCTGCATCGACTTCAGGCGCGCCTGCGATTCGGAGCCGACGCGAGCTTCCAGCCCCCAGCCGCGGAACAGCAGGAGCCCGGGGTTGCCCATGCGCATGCCGCCCATGGCCATCATCGCGTTCGGATCATCGGTTTCGGGCAGTTCGCGCTGAAAGATCTCGGTCCAGAAGTTGTTTTCCTCTTCCGGCAGAGATTTCAGGCGCAGCCACGAGCCGGGATTGAAGTCCTTGAAAGACGTGAAGTTCGAAGGCTTGTCCGTGCGCTTCTTCGGCTTGGTGCCTTCGAGGTCCTTGGCGATGATCACCTTGTTCTCGGCCTCGATCTCGTTCCGTTCGAGCATGACGGCGACGACTTCTTCCTGGAACCGGTCGGCCAGTTTCTTCGCCTCGGCCATGGTCGAGGACGGCTTCTTCATCATGGCCTGCCAGTCGTCCTTGTTCTTGTACTTCTTGGTCGGCTTGGCCATGTACTTCACGAAGCGGTCCATCAATTCGAAATCGAGCTTGCGGGCCTCGACGACGTTTTCGATCTTCTTCTTCTGCGGACCAGTGATTTCCCAAACGCCCTGCAGGTAGTTCGAGACCTGGAAAGCCAGGGAGCGCGACAGGTCGTTCGACATGCCCTGGCTGGCTTCCTGGAAGATCTTCTGTTCGCGGTCGAGGTCCTCTTCGAGCTTTTCGAACTCGGCCACAACCGTTTTCGGAGCTCGCGGGTACTCTTCGTAAATGGTGTTGTAGAAGACGCCGGCGAGCGCGTAGTAATCTGTCTGCGGAATGGGATCGTACTTGTGGTCGTGGCAACGCGCGCAGCCGGCGGTGAGGCCCATGAAGCCGCGGGTGATGACGTCGACGCGGTCGTGCCGTTCGTCGGCGCGGGTGATTTCGAAGGCGCCGTTGTCGTAGTACCACGGGCCGAGACCCAGGAACCCTGTGGCCGGCAGCATCTTGTGGCGGATCTTCGGATCCATGAGGTCGCCGGCAAGCTGCGCCTTCACGAACTGGTCGTAAGGCATATCGTCGTTTATCGCGGCGATGACCCAGTCGCGATAGGCGAAGGCGTTCGGGTAGGGGCGGTAGCCGCGGGGATTCGGGTTGAGAGAGCGGTAATCGTCCTCGCCGTAACGAGCGACGTCGAGCCAGACGCGGCCCCAACGTTCGCCGTAGTGGGGCGAGGCGAGGAGTCGATCGACGACCTTGGCGAAGGCGTCGGGCGAGGTGTCCTTTTCAAACGCGGCGATCTCTTCAAAGGTCGGCGGCAGGCCCGTCAGATCGAGCGAGGCGCGGCGGATCAAGTCGCGTTTCGCGGCCGCTTTCACCGGCTTGATACCTTCCGATTCAAGCTTGGCGAGGACGAACTTGTCGATCGCGGTGCGCGGCCATTTCGGGTCCTTGACCGGCGGAACCGCCGGCTCCTGGAGGGGCGGGAAGGACCAGAACTTGCGCGCTTCCGGCCGGATGACGTATTTTCCATCAGCACTTTTCGGCGCGGCCGAGACGACGGTCTTCGGCCAAACGGCGCCGGCCTTGATCCACGCCTCGAAGTCGGCGATCTGGGCGTCCTTCAGCTTATTGCCCATGGGCATTTTCAGCGCCGGATCGGTATGACGGATGGCCGTCATGAGGACGCTTTTTTCCGGGTCGCCGGGAACGACGGCCTTGCCGCGCTTGCCGCCTTTGGCGAGCGCATCGGACGAATCGAGGCGAAGCCCGCCCATCGCGCTTTCCGTATGGCAGCCGAAACAGCTATTGGCGAGGACAGGGCGAATCTTTGATTCAAAAAACTCGGGCGACCCGGGGGCCAGGCCTTGCGCCTGGAGGGCGGCGCCAACGGCGATGGCGAAAGCGACACCACGTCCAAAAATCCCGTGCATACAGATCCTTTTCAACCGGCGAAATGAAATAGGAATACCGAGCGCTTATCTAGCGCGTCGTTTGCAGTTGCGAGGGTGGAACAGAGACCCTAAGTTTGGGCAGCCTAGCCCAGTTGATCCACGTGGTTTTCTCAGTATAGCCGAGACCGTAGCGGATTAAAACTCATATCGCAGTGCAAACTGCATCACGCGCGCCTCGGCGGCGGCGGTGATCTGGCCGAAGGTGGTCGGATTCGCGAGTGTCAAGGAAGATGGGTTATCCCAGTTGACCGTATTGAAGGCATTGAACGCTTCGGCGCGGAACTGCAGGCTGTGGCCCTCGAACGGCAGCAGGAAACGCTTGCCGAGCGAGAGATCGGTGTTCAACTGTTTCGGCCCGCGGATCAGGTTCCGGGCGCCGACGGTGCCGGGATACTGGCCGTAGAAAGCCTTCACGACGCTCGTCTGCGGGAAGATGCCGGGCACGCCGATTTCGTTGAAGCCGACTTTCGTTTCGGGCAGCGCGGCGCCAGGGCGGAGGATCGCAAGCGACGAACTGAGATAGTTCGTGGGATAGATGCCTCCCGTTGTAATGGTGAGCGGGAGGCCCGAACGGAACTTCGTCAACGCCGAGACCTGCCAGCCGCCGATGAGTTGATTCAGCCACGGCCCGGCCGAACCCAGGATGGCCTTGCCTTTGCCAAAGGGCAGCTCGGCGACGGTATTCGCCGTGATGTTGTGGCGGATGTCGAAATCGGAGACCGATCGCGAGGCATTCGGATTGAACGTGTCCTGAATGGTGGACGTGCCGCCGGATTCCGAGCCGGAGGCGATGTCCATGGACTTCGAGAAGGTGTAGTTGAAGTCGAAGCCCCAGCCATTGGTGACCGGCCGGCGCAGCACGAGTTCGCCGCCGTGGAAGGCTGGATTCGAGGCATTCACCCAGGCCAGCATGCCGGCGTTCTGGCGGGCGAAGAAGGTGTTGCAGCCGAAGACGGAGAAGCAGTTCCCGTTGGCTTGACGAACGCGGTCGAAGTCATGCAGCGCGTCGAGGTCCGAGCCGGCGTAGGTGCCGTAGACCGTATAGAAGTAGTTGGCGGTCGCGCTGGCGCCTGGCACACGGGTGCCGGACGCGGCGCCGGCGGCGGCCGGAAACAGATTCTCGAAGAATGGTACGGCCGGCAGCACCGCGGGATTGGCCCGGACCTGCGCGGGCGTGATGCCGGATTCCAGGTAGTTGCGCAGGATTCCCGAGGCCTGCGTCCACGTCTGGCCGGACTTCGCGTCGCGGAACTGCGTCAGCGGCTGGAAGTAGTCCTGGCGCAGAATGCCCTTGCGCGACAGCCGCCCGATGTAGCCGAGCTCGATGGTCAGCTTGCCGGGCAGCGGTCGCGCATAGTTGAGGTTGAGCAGCATCGAGTACGGCGCCACCAGGTTGGGGTTGACGGCCGAGTAGGACCCGAAGCCGCCAGCCACCGCGGGCGGCGTGAACGGGAAGCCGCCCTGCGGTGCCGCGGGTAGCGAGGGGAGGGCGCTGCCCGCGTAGCGGAATGAATCTGTGAAGTCCGTGTTGGAAGGCTGGGTGACAGAGGTGGCGAGGCCCGGCGAACCGGAGGCGGCAAAGCTGGTGGCCATGGCCGAACCGTAACGGTCATAGACCATCGCCCCGCCCAGGCGGATCACCGAACCCTTCCCCAGCCACTTCGTCGCCAGTGTGTCGCCCTGCGGCGCCCACGCCAGCGCCAAACGCGGCGCAAAGTTGTTGTTGTCCCGCCGGTAGAAACCCGCGCCGCCGCGCGTCGGACCGGCCAGCGCGAACGTCAGGAAAGCGTTGGGCATCGCGTTGCCGGCGATGCCGGCCGCCGAGGCGGCGATGCGCTCGGCGAAGAACTGATCGATACCGACGGTCGTCGCCACCTGCACACCGTTCTTTTCGTACGGCACCTGATAGAGGCCATAGCGCAAGCCCGCGGTGATGGTGAGATCCTTGCGGATCTTCCAGGCATCCTGCACGTAGAACTCATATTCCTGGTTGGCGAAGACGCGAACGACGGGTTGCCCGAACGGAACCGTGGTGCCGTCCACCTTGTACTGATACGTGCCCGAGTAGGAGTTGAGAATCCCGAACAGCGTGCCGAAAGCGTTGGTGGCCAGCGTGCCCTCCGACAACGCCAGATTCGCGACGCCCGTGCGCTGCCGCAGGAAATCCACCGTCGCGCCGTTGATGTCGGCGCCCAGGCCCTTCAGCGTGTTGCGGCCGTAGGAGTAGCTCGGGTAGTTGTTGTCCTGCTGCCGGTCGTTGGTCACAATGCGGAAGTTGAGGCCGAACTGCACCGAGTGCGCGCCCTTCGTCCAGGTGGTGTCATTGACGATGTTGTGCGTCGGCTGGATGCGCACGATGGCGCGTGGGAACGCCTGGAAGTTCGACGGCGTAAACGTGACCGACGCGCCCTTGACCCCGGACTGCTGCGACCCGAGCCGCGTCAGGCCATAGTTGAATACGTTGACGAGCGACGGGCGCAGGACCCCGGTGTAGCGCAGCGACAGCCCCCGGTGGTTCTCGAGGATCTTCGACGCCGCCTCCTGGCCTGGGAACTGCGCGAGATTGCCGGTGTCGTCGCGCACGTTATCGGTCAGCGTGCCGCGCGCCGACAGCGTGTGCATGGCGGCCTTGTCCAGGTTGAAGTCCATCTTGCCCACCCAGGCGCGGTCGTTGCGGGTGTACGGCGCATTGAAGCGGAAGGTGGCGAAATTGAGACCGCGGTCGCCGCCGTTGAGCAGGTCGTTCGGCAGCGGGTACTTCTTCATCAGGTCGAGCATGTAGGCACCCGCGCCCTGCTTCAGCGGATCAATCTGACGGATCTCGGCGGGCGTCAGCGTCTGCACGCCGGCGCTGGTCCGCAATTGAACGATGCCGTTCCGGTAGCTCTCCGTAGGCACGATGCGCGACTGCGCCGACGCCGACCGGTCCTTCCGCTCCTCCCAGTTGAAGAAGAAAAACGCCCGGTTCTTCCCCATCGGCCCGCCGACCGACGCCCCGTATTGGTTGCGGATCAGGTTCTCGCGGGCGATGCCGGCACGATTGGAGAACCAGTTGTTCGCCGCGGTCTTGACGTTGCGGTGAAACTCGTAGAGCGAGCCGTGCCAGTTGTTCGTTAATGATATGGTGACCACCGAGACCTGCCCGCCCGAGGACC
>CAYMTH010000022.1:0-19968 GCA_964393235.1 uncultured Solibacteraceae bacterium
CCCTCGGCCAGCCCCAGCCGCGCGATCTCGTCCTCATTGTGCAGCGTCGACCGGCTCACCGTCACGCCGCTCACGCTCACCGGCCGCAGATGCGCCACCGGCGTCAGCGCGCCCGTCCGCCCCACCTGCACGTCGATCTTCTCCACCACCGTCTCGGCCTGCCGCGCCGCGTACTTGAACGCGATCGCCCACCGCGGAAACTTCGCCGTCCATCCGAGCCGGTTCTGCTGATCGATCGAATCGACCTTCGCCACCACGCCGTCGATCTCGTAGGGCAGGGAATCGCGCTGCGCTTCGAACTCGCGGATAAATGCGAGCAGTTCGTCGAGGTTCGCGCAGCGCCGCCGCGACGGGTTCACCTTGAACCCGAGCCGGTGCAGCGTCTCGAGCGACTCCCAGTGCGACGCCGCGCCGGGCGCGCCGTTCACCAGGTAAAAGTAGGCGTAGTAGTCGAGCTGGCGCGCGGCCGTCACCTTCGGGTCCAGCATGCGCAGCGATCCGGCCGCCGAATTGCGCGGGTTCGCGTAGCGCGGCAGCCCCTCCTGCTCGCGTTCTTCGTTCAGCCGCTGGAACGCCAGGTTCGGCATCACCACTTCGCCGCGCACCTCGAACGGGCCGGCTTCCGGCGTACTCAGGGGCAGGGAGCGGATGGTGCGCGCGTTCGGCGTGACGTCCTCGCCCGTCGTGCCGTCGCCGCGCGTGAGCGCCAGCTTCAGCCCGCCGTCTTCGTAGTGCGCTGCCATCGAGAGTCCGTCGAGCTTGAGCTCGGCCACGTAGGCGAACTCCTCTTCCCCGAGCAGGTCGCGCACGCGCCGGTCGAAGGCGACGAGTTCCTCTTCGTTCAGCGCGTTGTCGAGCGACAGCATCGGCGAGCTGTGCTGCATCTTGACGAAGCCCTCGCGCGGGGCGCCGCCGACGCGCTGCGTTGGCGAATCCGCGGTGACCAGTTCGGGATGCGCCGCTTCCAGCTTCTGCAACTCCCGCATCAGCCGGTCGTACTCGGCGTCGGAGATCTCGGGTGCGTCGAGCACGTAGTAAAGGTGCTCGTGCCGCCGCAGTACCTGACGCAAATGCTCGATCTCTTCGCGAACCATACGATACTGATTAGTTTGAGCGAAATCACCCTGATCTACAATCCGAAGGCGGGGCGCCTGCAGCGCCGTCCGGAGCTGATCGAGAAGGCGGCCGGCTGGCTGGCGCCGCTCGGCGCCGTGCGGATGACTCCGACCACCGGGCCGAATACCGCCGGCGCGCTCGCGGCGGAGGCGGCTGCCCGCGGCGCGAAGACGGTGATCGCCTTCGGCGGCGACGGCACGGTGAACGAGGTGGCCAACGGACTGATCGGCACCGGCGTGACGCTCGGCATCATCCCGGGCGGCACTGCGAACGTGATTTGTGTGGAAACCGGGCTGGGGACCAATCCGGAGAAGGCCGCGCGGAGGCTGGTCGAGGAGTGCGATCCGGTCCGGATCGCGGTGGGGCGGGTTGAACGCCCCGACGGCTTTTCGCGGCACTTCCTCGCCATGGCCGGCATCGGTATCGACGCGATCGTCGTCGAAGAGGTCAACCCGGCTATCAAGAAACGCTTCGGGAAGTTCGCCTACTGGGTGGCCGGATTCTCGCTGGCGTTCCGCCGGTTGCCGCAACTGGAATACGAAGTCGCCGGCCAGACGCGCCGCTGCAGTTTCCTGCTCGCCTCGCGCGTGCGGAACTACGGCGGCGATCTCGAAATCGCGCGCCGCGTTTCGCTGCTCGAGCCGTGCTTTGAAACGATGGCCTTCCACGGCGTATATGCCGTGCGCTACCTGCCGTATCTGGCCGGCGTGCTCGGCGGTTTCGCGGCAAAGATGCCGGGCGTCCATGCGGCGCCGGCGATGAACGTCGCCGCCCGTCCGGCACATGGGGAGCATGTTCCGATTCAGGTGGACGGCGAGTTCGCGGGCCAGTTGCCGGCGGAGTTCCGCCTGGTCCCCGACGCGCTCACGCTGCTCATCCCCCGCGCCTATATCGCGCGTTCCCGCCAGCGGCCATGGATAACGTAACTCACACTCTGACGGCGATTCTGCTCGGGCGGGCCGGCCTCGGCCGGCTGGCGCCCAAGGGTACGGCGATCCTCGTCGTCGCCTCGAACCTGCCGGATGCCGACTCGATCGCGGGCTTCTTCGGCGGCGGGCTCACCTACCTCGAATATCACCGGCACCTGACGCACGCCCTGGTGGCCGCGCCGGTGCTGGGCCTGCTCACGGCGCTCGCGTTTTTTCGCGTGAAGGGCTGGCGGCTGTGGCCCGCGTGGGCGCTGGGCGCGGTGGGCGTCTGGGCGCACATCCTGCTCGACCTGTTGAACAACTACGGCGTGCGCGTCTGGCTGCCGTTCCAGGCCACGTGGACGTCCTGGGATCTGCTCATGGTGGTCGACCCCTGGCTGCTGCTCGTACTTTTCCTGTGCGCGGTGGCCCCGTTGCTCAGCCGGTTGGTGGGAAGTGAGATTTCGAGCGGCCGGCCCGACCCGGCGCCCGGGCGCGGCTGGGCCGTCTTCGGTCTGCTGTTCTTCCTCGCCTGGGGCGGCGCGCGGTGGACGCTGCACGAACGCGCGGTGGAGACGCTTCGCGCCCGCAACTACCACGGCCAGGCGCCCATCCGCGTCGCCGCCTGGCCAACGCCCTGGAACCCGTTTGTGTGGCAGGGCTACGTCTCCACCGAGCCGTTCTGGGGTCTCTATCGCGTCAACCTGACCCGCGAGTTCGATCCGGAAGGCGGTGCAGTCTATTACAAGCCCGAGGGCGCCGAGGCGATCAACGCCGCGCGCCGGACACCGGAAGCGCAGGCGTTTTTGCGCTTCGCGCAGTATCCGGTGTGGCGCATTTTGCCGCTCGCCGAGCCGGAGAACGGCCTGCTGGTGGAGGCGACCGACGTGCGGTTCGGCGCGCCGGAGGATGAGAAGTTTCAACTGCGCATCACGCTCGACGGCGCTCGGCGCCCCGTCGCGGCGAAGTTCGGCTTTGGCGACCCGGCCAAGGGGATGGGTATCGGGCGGTAGCGGGCCCCATCTTGATATAGTCGATTCCGAATGAATCGGCGTCAGTTTCTGTATCAGACCGCGGCCGCGGCCGGCCTCGGTGCGGCTCCGTCCAATCGTGCCAAAGAGTGGAATCATTACGGCGGCGATGCCGGCGCTTCCCGCTATTCGCTGTGCGATCAGATCAAGCCGGCCAACGTCGCGAAATTGAAAGTCGCCTGGACCCACAAGACCGGTGACGCCAACAGTCGCCCCGCCACCGTTGTCGAGTGCACGCCGATCGTGGTCGACGGCGTCATGTACATCACTACGGCGCGCAATCGCGTGCAGGCCATCGACGCGGCCTCCGGCAAGCTGCTGTGGACCTTCGACGCCGGCACGGCCGGCGGCGGCGCCCCTTCGCGCCGGGCGCCCGGCGTCAGTCGCGCCGTCTGCTACTGGGAAGAGGGCGACGACAAGCGCATCTTCACCGCCTACCGCGATCAGCTCTGGGCGATCAACGCCAAGACCGGTCAGCCCGTGCCCGGCTTCGGTAACAACGGCGCCATCGACCTTAAGGAGAACTTCGATCACGACATGTCGAAGCTCACCTTCAAGCACTCGAGCCCGGTGGTGGTCTACAAAGACGTCGTGATCACTGGCGGCGGCGGGGGCGAAGGGCCGTACCCGGAGGCGCCCGGCCACATCCGCGGCTGGGACGCCAAGACCGGCAAGCGCCGCTGGATCTTCCACACCATTCCGAAACCCGGCGAGTTCGGCCACGACACCTGGGCCGGCGACAGCTGGAAGTACACCGGCGGCACCAACTGCTGGGCGGGCATGAGCGTCGATGAGAAGCGCGGCTGGGTGTTCGCCGGCATCGGGTCGCCCAGCTTCGACTACTGGGGCGGCAACCGTGCCGGGGACAACCTGTTCGGCAACTGCGTGCTGGCGCTCGATGCGCTGACCGGCGAGCGGAAGTGGCACTACCAGATCGTCCACCACGACATCTGGGATTACGACATGCCGGCGCAGCCCGCGCTCATCACCGTCAAAAAGAACGGCAAGACGATCGACGCCGTGGTGCAGCCGACCAAGCAGGCCTACCTTTTCATCCTCGATCGCGAAACCGGCAAGCCGTTGTTTCCGGTGGAGGAGCGCCCGATCCCCGCGTCGAAGATGCCCGGCGAAGTCCTGTCGAAGACGCAGCCGCATCCGGTGAAGCCACCGCCGCTGGCGCGGCTCGGGTTCAAGAAAGAGTGGATCACCGACATCTCGCCGGAGGCCCACGCCCACGTCTCGGCCATCGTCGAGAAGCTGGAATACGGCGAGCTGTTCCACCCGGCGCCCATGTCGGGTGGCATCGTCCATCCGGGGTTCCGGGGCGGCCCGCTGTGGGGCGGCTGCTCATTCGACCCCAAGCGCAACCGCATCTTCGTCAACTCCGACGAAACGACCAACTACATAGCCTTCAAGGACGCCGAGCCCGGCATGAACGTCCGCTTCGGGCTCAGCAAGCGCGTCGTGCTGCAGGACCACGAAGGCTACCCCGGCATCAAACCGCCGTGGGGATACATGACCGCCGTCGACGCGGGCAAGGGCGAGTTCGCCTGGCGCGTCGTCAACGGCGAATACGCGGAACTGAAGAAACGCGGCGTCCCGAAGACGGGCACCCATTCGCACGGCGGCTCCATCTGCACGGCGTCGGGCCTGGTCTTCATTGCCGCCACGTTCGACAGGATGATCCGCGCGTTCGATTCGAACTCCGGCAAGATCCTCTGGGAGTACGAACTGCCCGCGGGCGGTTTCGCCACGCCGATGACCTACGAAGCGAACGGCAAACAATACGTCGTCATCGCCGCTGGCGGCGGCAAGGACGGATCGAAGGCCAACGATGAATTCATTGCGTTTTCGCTATAGCGTGCTCGTGATTGGGGCGATTCTCGCCCTCGCCGCCCAGCAGAAGGAATACAAGCCGAAAGAAGAGAGAATCCCGGGCGATCCGGTCACGCAGCCGATCGCCTACAGCCATAAGAAACACGTCGCGATGGGCCTGAAGTGCACGAACTGCCACACGATGCCCGGCGATGGTTTTCTGGCCACCTATCCGAAGGAATCCGTCTGCATGGGCTGCCACAGCTCGGTGAAGACCGACAGCCCGGAGATTCAGAAACTCGCCGCCTTCGCCGCGAAGAAGGAGCCCGTGCCGTGGTTGCGGGTCTATCGCGTGCCGGACATCGTGTGGTTCAACCACGCCGTCCACGTCAAGGAAGCGAAGGCCGAATGCGCCACCTGCCACGGGGACGTCGCCCAGCGCGACGTACTCTTCCAGGAAAAGTCGACCTCAATGAACTCGTGCATGGCCTGCCACGCGCAGCACGGCGCGCCGAACGGGTGTGACTTCTGCCATGCGAGCCAATAAAGCCCTCTGGCTGCTCGCCGTCCTCGCGGCGGCGGCTGCCGAATACCGGCCCATCGCGCCCGGCGCGACGCTGCAATCCTTCACCTTCACCGCCGGTCCACAGGGCTGGCGCAGCTTCGAAGCCGTCAAGCGCGACGGCACGCGCTTCGCCGTTTACGCGCAGGGCAAGTCCCGCTACCTGCTCCGCGAAGGCGCCGGACCGCTGCGCGAGTTCCGCCATCCGGTTACCGGCGCGGCCGTCTTTCCTTCCGTCGGTGGCTGGGCGCAGATCTTTCCCGCGGCGGAGGCTGAGACGCTCACCGTGCTCGGCCACGTCTACAAGCGCGCGTCCGAGACCGACATCGCCCCGCCCGCCGGGGCCGCCGCTACCGTCTACCTGCAGCCCGACCTTCTGATCGGCCCGGCCAGCAACACCCGGCAAAAAGACGAGACCCGCCGCTACGATACGTCCGACTACGAGTACGTGCGCCTCACCGAAGCCGATTACCGCGCTATGGTCGAGGCCGGCGTTTCCTGCGTACGCGTCGATCCGGAGCAGGCGCCGTGGGCCGACCGGCTCGGCCTCTTCTACTGGGGCACGGCCAACCTGCCCTACCCCGAAATGCTCTACCGGCCGCAGTACATGGGACCGGTGATCTTCCTCGACGAACCTGCCGTCGGAACGCGCGACCACGTGCTGCGTCCGCGCATGGAGAAGGAGCCCGCCTTCCGCCGCGCGGTCAATCCGAAGATCGCCATGGAGGCCTTCGCCGGACACTACGCGCACTCGGCGGAACGGGCTGCGACCGCGTTGATGCGCCAACTGCGCGCGCGGAAGGAGCTCGATCTCGGGACGCTCGATTTCCCGCAGGCCAACCTCTACAGCTGGGAGACCATGGAGGCCAACGCGGGCTATGAACTCTCGCGCGACCCGGTGGTGCCGGCCGCGTTCGTCTGGGAGCCCGCCGGCCGCATCGGCACCTGGCGCACCGTGCCCGAGCTGAACATGTCCTACGGCACGCGGTTCCCGCTGCGCCCCGACGTAGTGCCGTCGCTCATCAACGCCTTCCTTCGCGGCGCCGCGCGGGCTACGGGCAAGGAGTGGGGCATCTCGATCTATGGCGCCGTCGAGCGCGCCGACGCCCCTTACTGGCTCACCCGCGCCTACGACGAGGGCGCCACGCGCTTCCACTTCTGGGATAACTACCAGCTGGCCTGCGTGCCGTTCGGCGAGGTGCTGGCGCACGCGCGGCACCTGACGGCGCACGCGAAAGCGCACCCGCGCGTCGCCGCGCCGCCGCGCGCCGAACTCGCCATCGTGATCCCGGGCGGCTACAACTTCGGCCACGTCCACTTCGGCAAGGGCCTGCTCTGGGGCCTGCCGGAGATGCACCGCGAACGCTCCAACGGCGCCGGATCCACCTACGGCAACGTGATGGCCGCCGCACTCGCCGAGGCCGAAAAGGCGATGCGCGAAGGGGTCCGCTTCGACATGCTCTGGGACCTGCCCGGCCTTGAACCGCGCGGCTACGCCCGCGTGGTCCGCATCGCGGGGAACGCGCCCGCGCCCGCTCGCGCCGTCGGCGGTCCGCGCATCGATCTGACCGTGCAGGCCACCGGCAACGGCTGGTTCACCGCCAGCGCCGCCACGGACGCCGACGTCTACTACACCACCGGCGCCGGCCCTGACGGAATCTATCGCAACGCCCGTTTCTATTGGGAACTGTATGGTCCGAACGAGGAGAATATGCACATCATTCCGCCCGGCGAGACCGTGCGGTTCCAGACCGGCGGGCCGGGCAAGTACCGACTGCGCGTCGCCGCCGCGGACCGTGCCGGCCGCTCCACGGTCGTCTGGCGCGATCTGCCGTAGCTACTTCTTCGGGAACTGCGCGTACAGGTAGTCGGAGACCTCCAGCCACTCCTCGTCCTGTCCCTGTGCCCCGCGGCGGATCATATCCTCGATCACGGCGTTCCAGCCGTCGCGCGTCTCGCGCCGCCGGATGAAATTGCCGATGCCGTGGCACGAACCGCACAGCCGCTGCGTGGTGGCGCGGCCGGGGCCCTCCGGCAGTTTGTCGGGCGTGTTCTTCTTTTCCTGATCGTCGGCCGCCAGCAGTACGGCGGCTAGCACGGGCAGAAGGAGGATTCGCATACGGGAAGAAATCATTGTCGCGCAGGTGGTAATGTGGGATCGAACCATGCGTCTCGTGTGCCTGTGCTGCGCGGTCTTGCTTACCGCCTGCACGAAACCCGCCGGCGATCGCCCCATTGGCCGTCCGCTCTCGCTCCAAGCGCCGCTCGGCCTGCCGCCGCTGCCCGTGCCGGACGAGAACCCCCTTACCGTGGAAACCGTCGCGCTGGGCAAGAAGCTCTATTTCGATCCACGGCTGTCATCGGACAACACGGTCTCCTGCTCCTCGTGCCACAGCCCGGAAAACGGCTTCTCCGACAACCGCCGCACCGCGCTCGGCGTGCGCCAGCAGACCGGCGCTCGCAATGCGCCCACCGTTCTCAACGCCGCCTACAGCCCGCGCCAGTTCTGGGACGGCCGCGCCGCCTCGCTCGAGGACCAGGCCGCCGGCCCCATCGCCAACCCGATCGAGATGAATCTGCCGCACGACGAGTGCGTCCAGCGCCTCAACGCGGATCCCGAGTACAAGGCTCTCTTCGCCCGCGCCTTTGGCGATGGCGCCATCACCATCCGCCATGTGCAGAAGGCCATCGCGGCTTACGAGCGCACCGTGATTACCGGCAACTCGCCCTTCGACCGCTACCAGTACGGCGGCGACAAATCCGCCATGAGCGAGGCCGCCGTCCGCGGCCTCGCCATCTTCATGGATGTCGACAAAGGCAACTGCGCATCCTGCCATACCGTCGGGCCGAAGCATGCGCTGTTCACCGACGGCCAGTTCCACAATCTCGGCACCGGGATGAGCCCCGAGGGTGAACTCACCGACCTCGGCCGCTACGAGCAGACGAAGCAGGAAGCCGACAAAGGCGCCTTCAAAACTCCGTCGCTCCGCAACGTCGCGCAGACCGCGCCATACATGCACGACGGCAAGTTGAAGACCCTCCGCGAGGTGGTCGACTTCTACGCCGGCGGCGGCAGTTCCAACCCGCATCTCGATAAACAGATCCGCCCGCTCGCCCTGACCGGCAGGGAGCGGGAGGACCTCGTCGCCTTTCTCGAATCGCTCACCGGCGAACTGCCCAGGGGGACCGAATGAAACGCTACGCCCTCATCGCCGCCGCGCTCGCGCTCGCCTCCTGCGGCCCCGCGCCCCAGTCCGCCGAGCCCAAAGCCGTGGCGCCAGCCTACTTCAAGCCCGACCCCGCCACCGCCGGCGTCATCAAAGGCAAGATCCAGATCACCGGTCGCAAGCCCGCGCCGAAGACGGTCTCGCTCGACGCCGACCCGGCCTGCGCGAAACTGCATGCCGGCGGCCGCATCACGCACGACAACGGCCTCGCCAACGTCTTCGTGTACCTCAAGACCGGCCTCGAAGGCAAAACCTTCGCCGTCCCCATCGAGCCCGTAGTCATCGACCAGAAGGGCTGCTGGTTCGCGCCGCGCGTCATCGGCATCCAGAAGGGGCAGACCTTCCGCGTCACCAACTCCGATCCGGTCACCCACAACATCCACCCGCAGCCGCGCAGCAACCGCGACTGGAACCAGAGCCAGGCGCCCGAAGACCCGGCCCTCATCCGCAAGTTCACCGCGCCGGAGATCATGATCCCGGTAAAGTGCAACGTGCATAACTGGATGCGCGCGTGGGTCGGCGTCGTTGAACACCCTTATTTCGCCGTGACCGGTGCCGGCGGCGCGTTCGAAATCCGTAATGTTCCACCCGGTAACTACACGGTCGAAGCGTGGCAGGAAGACCTCGGCTTCGTCACCCTTCCGGTGACCCTCGCCCCCTCGGCCACCAAGGACCTGACCTTCACCTTCAAAGGAATCTGATGCCCATGCGCTACGCCCTCCTGACCGCTCTGCTGGCTCTTGCCGCCTGCGGTTCGAAACAGCCCGAAGCCCCCAAACAGGCCGAAGCGCCCAAGCCGCCCAGCCACCGCGTTTTCGTCACCAACGAACGCTCCGGCGACCTGAGCGTCGTCAATGGCGACACGCTCGAAGTGATGGCCACCGTGCCACTCGGCAAGCGCCCGCGCGGCATTCACGCGAGCCCCGACGGCAAGCTCATCTACGTCGCCTTGAGCGGCTCGCCCATCGCCGGACCGGGCGTCGATGAGTCGACCCTGCCCCCGCCCGACAAGAGCGCCGACGGCATCGGCGTCTACGACGTCGCGCAGGGCAAGGTCGTCAAGATGCTCAAGAGCGGTTCGGACCCGGAAGAGTTCGATATCACCGCCGACGGCCGCTACCTGTACGTTTCGAACGAGGACGTCGCGGGCGTCTCGATTCTCGATCTGACCGCCGGGAAGATCGTCGTCACGCTGCCCACCGGCGAGGAACCCGAGGGCGTCAAGATGAGCCCGGACGGCAAGTTCGTCTATGCCACCAGCGAGGACGCCGGCATGATCTACAAGATCGACACGGCGACGCAGAAGGTCGTCAACAAGCTCAAGGTCGGCCGCCGGCCCCGCACCATCGCCTGGATGCCGGACGGCAAGAATGTCTGGGTGAACGCGGAGAACGACGGCACCGTCGTTTACGTCGACGTCGAAAAGAACAAGGTGGTCGAGACGATCCAGCTCGGCGAAGCCGGCGGGGTCAAGCCGATGTTCGTGCTCCTCTCGCCCGACGCGAAGAAACTCTACGTCTCCACCGGCCGCGGGAAGAAGGTCTTCGTCCTCGATACCGCCACGCGGAAAGTGGAGACTTCGTTCGAGGTCGGCCAGCGCCCGTGGGGCATCGGCCTGTCGCCGGACGGCAAGACGCTCTACACCGCCAACGGCCCGTCGAACGATCTCTCCGCCGTCGATCTCGCCACCGGCACCGTGAAGAAAAAGATCGCGCTCACCGGCTCGCCGTGGGGCGTGCTCGTGCTGAAGTAAACCATGCGCCGCCGCCTTCTCCTCCAGGCCGCCGCCACGCTGCCGTTACCCCGGCTCATCCCGGAGGAGAACCGCCGCGCCGGCACCACCGCTTGGCAACTCACCAAGGTCTGGCCCAACGCCGGCAAGGGCTTCCGCTCCGCGCTTGTCGAAGGCTACTGCGGCCGGCAGAGCGTCCGCGTCGGCGAGACGCTCACCATCCACGTCTCCACCAACCCGGCCCGCCGCTTCACCATCGACATCTATCGCATGGGCTACTACGGCGGCGCCGGCGCCCGCCACATGACGCAACTCGGGCCCTTCGCGGGCGCACCGCAGCCCGATCCGCTCATCGGTCCCAACCGCCTCCGCGAGTGCCGCTGGCCCGCCACGACGTCGCTCAAAATCCCTGCCGCCTGGCCCTCCGGCGTCTACCTCGGCAAGCTCACCGCCATTCCCGAGTCGGGCCTCGAGCACCCCTGGCAAAGCTACATCGTCTTCATCGTCAAGGACAACCGCCGCGCCGCCATCACCTTCCAGTGCAGCGACAACACCTGGGCCGCCTACAACCAGTGGCCCGACACCTACTCGCTCTACACCGATCCGCGCCACCCTTGGGCGCCGTCGGTCGCCACCAGCTTCGATAAGCCCTACGCCAAGTACGCGCAGATATTCGATCACCCGCTCTCCATCGGCTCCGGCGAGTTCCTGCTCTGGGAGTTCCCCCTCGCCTACTGGCTCGAACAGCACGGCTACGACGTCACCTACACCTCGAACTCCGACATGCTCGACCCGGCCGAGTTCCTGCGTACCAAAGTCTTCCTCTCCGTTGGCCACGACGAATACTGGGACCCGCGCCAGTACGACAACGCCCTCGCCTCCATTCAACAGGGCACGACGCATCTCTACCTTAGCGGCAACGCCGTCATGGGTCTGACGCCTTTCCAGCCCAGCGAGGATGGCCGCCCCAATCGCGTCATCTCTCGCGAAGGCGTCTATGGCGGGGTCTACGGCGGGCTCGACGAATTCTTCAAATATCCGTTCCCGCGCGAAGGTCCCAAGGCCAACCTCCTCATGGGCGCCCACTCCGTCTGGCCCTTCAACGGCGGCGGCGATTGGATCTGTACGAAGCCGGAGCATTGGATCTTCGCAGGCACAGGCATGAAGAAGGGCGACCGCATCGAGAGCCTCGTCGGCTGGGAACACCACGGCGACCCGGCGCCTATTCCCGGCCTCGAGATCGTCGCCGAGGGCGACGTGCTCGCCGGCGGTCGCCGCCCCAGCCACTACACCGCCACGATCTACCCAGGGCCGAAGGGCAACTTCGTCTTCAACGCCGCCACCATCTGGTGGGCCCAGGGGCTCGCCTCGCCGCCGGGCCATGTGCTGCCGTGGTCCCACTGGTCGCGCCCGCAGGGCCCCGATCCGCGCGTGCAGCGCATCACGAAGAACCTGCTCGACCGCGCCTTAGGCAAGTAGCTTCTTCACCGCCGTCAGCAGCACGTCCTCCACCGCCGGCGCTACGCGCGACACCGCCGATGTCTCGTAGCCGCCTTCGTCGTAGGCGCGCGCCGTGCCGATATACATCGGCCCGTAGTCGCCGTAGGCCGCTGTTGCCACCAACTCGCCCGCGCGCTCCTTCGCCGCCGCGATCTGGTACTCGACGAACAGCTCGCCAGGCATGTGCACGATCGAGAACGGCCCGATCCGCAGCGCCGTCAGGTCGATCTTCCGCCCGGCCTTCGTCAGCCGCAGAAACGCCAGGTAGCGCGCGTGGTTGGCCCGCTGGCGGACCTCGAGCTTCGCGTCCGCGATTGCCGCCTCGATCTCCGCTTCGCCGAATCCCTTGCCCGTGCGCAGCGGCATCGCCACGGCTTCGCTCACCCAGCGCACGGCACTGGTACCCACCGGCTTCTCGGCCGCCTTCGCCCGCGCCATCGCGTCGGCCATCTTGTCCCGCAGCACCGGCCGGTTCGCCGGCGCGCCGTCGTTGTACTTCCCCGCGCCGATGTTGCCGGCCGCGCCGGTGAAGTGCACCTGGAAGGTGTCGGCCTGCTTGTCCCGCGCCTGGCCCACGAAGTCCGACGAGATCGCGCCCTTGCCGTAATGGCTCATCGGGTGCGTCGCGTAGTAGCTCAGCGTCGCCACCCGCTTCTCGCCCGCCCAGAAGCTCACCGAACGCAACAGCGGGTCGATCACGCCCTCCGGCGCCGCGCAGTGCGTCGAGTTCCGGCACGACGTCATTCGACCGAAAGCCACCTTCCCGTCCGGTCCCAGGATCCGCCGGTTGGAGGCGACCTCGATCACCGGCGCCGCGCCCGCCGTCACCTGCGTCACCGCGACGGGACGCGCCTTCTTCACCGCCGCCGCCACGCGCGCCGTGGCCGCCGTCGCGAATGCGCCGTCGCACAGCGGCACACCCGCCGGCAACAGCGCCAGCGCCGATTCGTCGTCGCCCGGCGCGTCGTGCTGGTGCACCGTGTGCAGCGCCACGCGCCCCGGCACGGTCCCCGCCGCCTTCGCCAGCGCCGCACGCCACCGGTCCCGGCTCGCGTTGCCCACGCCCAGCCAGTCGAGCGTGCAGAGCACGACCGGCTTCTCGCCCGCCGGATGCAGCACTACGCCCCGCGCCCACAGCGCGTCGTCCACCTTCGCACCCACCGGCACCAGGCCGTAACAGAGCGGCGTTCCCAGCGGCGGCGTCACGTCCACTGCGAACGTCGCCACGCGCAGCCCCCTTCCCGCCGCCAATGCCATCGAAAGAACGCCTCGCCTACTCACCAGCGCCATAGCAATACACCGCTCCCTTCGTCCGAATCAGCACCCGTCCATCCACCAGCGCCGGGGTCGCCAGCACCTCTTCTTCCACCGCGTTCGTCGCCAGCAGTTCCTGCTCCCCGCCCGCCTTCAACACCGCTACTGTACCCGTGTGGCTGACGATGTAGATCTTCCCGTCGGCGGCCACCGGCGACGAGTAGTAACGGTCCGCCTGGCCCCGCAGCCGCGCTTGCTTCCACACCTTCCCGGTCGCCGCTTCGAGCGTCGTCAGCACGCCGCCCTCGTTGATCATGTACAGCACGCCGCGATACACCAGCGGCGACGGCAGCTGTGGAATCGACCGCAGAAACTTCCACGCCAGTCCCCCGCCGATCCGGTACGCCAGCAGCGCGTTCTCCGCCCGCATCGTCCGCATGTACTGCTCCCACTCCGCCGCGTCCAGCTTCCCGTCTCCGTCGGTATCGAGAAACACAAAGTTCTGCGCCACATGCGGCAGCGGCGCCTCGGTCCGCTGCAGCCGGCCGTCGCCGTCTGTGTCGGAACTTTTCAGCGCCTCCGCGAACGTCGGAATCGTCAATAGCTTCCCGGCGTCGTTCTCCGGCGTGTTGAACCCATGCACGAAAACGAGGTCCCCGCTCACCACCGGCACTGACTTCATCTCCGCCGGCAACCCATCCACCCCCCACGCCACCCGCCCCGTATCGATCTCGTACGCCTCCATCCGCATCGACCCTGGCGCCAGCACCCAGCTCCCATGCACCACCGGCGTCGAATGGCCGGATAGCGCTTCCTTCCGCGCCGTCCTCCACGTCTGCTCGCCGTTCCGCAGGTCGAACGCCGCCGCGTACGAGCCCTGGCTCTGGTCCACGATGAGGATTACCTTCCCCCGCGCGATCACCGGCGACACGCCCATCCCGTAAATGTTCTGAAACGGCCCCAGCGGCGTCCGCCATTTCTCCTCGCCGGCCTCCGAGTAGCAGACCAGTCCGAAGTCCGGCAGAAACGCCACCACGCGCCCTTCGGCCACCGCCACCGACGGCGACGCCGCGTGGTTCAGCTTGTGCAGTTTCTCCGCCCTCGCCCGCGGCACGTGGCGCTTCCACAGCTCTCGCCCCGACGCCCGGTCGAGCGCGGCGACAACGAACCGCTCCCCCTCCAGCCCGGTCACGAAAATCCTCGGTCCCGCCACCACCGGCGACGACAACCCCTCCGCCACCGCCGCCTTCCAAACCGTCCTGAATTTCGCCGGATACGCGCGCCCGTCCTCGGCCACACCGGCACCGTTCGGCCCGCGGAACTGCGGCCAGTCGGCGCCCCATCCCGCCAGCGCTATGCAGAGGAGCCCGAAAATTCGCATTCCCGTTTATACCGCGCCGCCGCGATCAGCACCAGCGCCACCGCCGCCGCCATCGAAACGAACATCATCCACACCACCATCCCCGCGAATCCGATCGTCTCCTTCCAGATCCCCGCCATGTAGATCATGACCCCCGACGAAATCCCGCCCGTCATGTTCAACACCGCCCCGCCGAGCCCGCGGTTCTCAGGCCGGATCACGTCATATGCCCCCGCAAACGCGTTCGTCGCCAGCAGCCCGCCGAAGAATCCGAAGAACGCCGAGTACACCCTCGCTTCGTCCAGCGAACCGGCCGAAAACGTCCAGTACGCAAACGGCGCGCTGCCGAATACCCCCAACGCCGCCACATACAACCGTGCCGGCCGCCACCGCTTCCGCAGCAGGTCCGTCACCGCGCCGCCGCCCAGAATCCCCGCCACCTGGCTCAACTGTACGAATACCGTCGCGTTCCACCCGCTCTCCGTCATCGACAGTCCGAACTTCTCCTGCAGGAACGTCGGATACCACGCCAGCACCACCCACAGAATCGCCACGTACGCCGCGAATGCCAGGCACATGCCCCAATAACAGCCCGACCGCAGCAACTCCGCCGCCGAGCCGCCCTTCTTTCCCGCCACCGCCGCCGTCTCCTTCTCCCGCAGCCCGCGCACGCCCCACCACAACACCACCGCGTACAGCACGCCTACCACCGCCGCCACCAGAAACGCCTGCCGCCATCCCGTATTGTCCGCCGCCCAGCCACCGTACCAGCCCCCCGCGATCACGCCCACGAACTGCGCCGATTGATGAATCCCCAGCGCCCGGCTCCGCACCGCGTCCGGATAGTAGTTTGCAATCGCCACCAGCGCCGTCGGGTAGTAGAGGGACTCGGTCACCCCCATCACGCCGCGCCAGAACAGAAACGCGTTCTCCGATCCCGCCAGCCCGCACCCCAGCGTCGCCGCGCTCCACAGCACCAGGCTCGCCACCAGCAGAATATCCTTCCGCCACAGGTCCGCCAGTCGCCCCGCCGCCGGCATCGCCAGCGTGTACACCCACATGAATACCGAGCCGATGAGACCCAGCTTCGCCCCCGCAAACCCGAGGTCGGCCTTCAGCGCCGGAAACATGCTGTAGACCATCTGCCGGTCCACATAGTTCAGCGCGAAGGCGACCCACAGGAATGCGACGAGCGCCATTTATCCCCTCAATTCCGATACGTCGGTCCGCGCGAATTCGGCCAGCGCGTCCAGGTTCAGGTCGATCCCCAGCCCTGGTCCGTCCGGTATCCGCAGCATGCCCTCATCGTCGAGCTTCCATCCGCCCGCGCACAGATCGTCGATGAACGGCGACCCGGTCAGATACTCGACCATATCCGTCCCCGCGAACGCCGACGCGATCTGCAAGTCCGACGCCAGCCCCACCGTCGTGTTCCATCCGTGCGGGATGAACTTCACGCCGTTGTCGTTGGCCATCTGCGCGATCCGCTTCTGCTCGCTCAGCCCGCCGCACTTCGTCACGTCCGGCTGCACGATATCGAACGCGCCCTGCGCCAGCCACGGCTGGAACGCCTGCCGCCGCGTCAGCACCTCGCCGCCCGCGATCTTCACGCTCGTCGACCGCCGCAGCGCCACGAAGTCCTCCAGCGCATCCGGGTGCAGCGGCTCTTCAAACCAGTACACGTCGTAGTCCGCCAGCATCTCCGCCGTCCGGATCGCCCACTTGTAATCGCCCGGCCAATAGGCGTCGGATCCGCCCGCATCCACCATCAGCAGGGACTCTTCGCCCACCGCCTCACGCGCCGCGCTTACGATCGCCTCGTCCATCGCGTAGCTCTTCCGCCCGAACGGCCCCCACCCGATCTTGAACGCCCGGAACCCCTGCGCCTTCACCGGCATCAACTCGCCTTCCATCCGCCCCGGCTCCCGCATCAGCAGCGATGCGTACGGCCGCACGCGCTCCCGGTACCGTCCGCCGATCAGCCGGCCCACCGGCTGCCCGCAGGCCTTCCCCAGCAGGTCCCACAGCGCGATGTCGATCCCGCTGATCGTGTGCGTGATCGCCCCGCCGCGGCCTAGCCAGAACGTGTTCTGGTGCAGCTTCTCGCTCACCCGCTCCGGCTCCAGTGCGTTCTCGCCGATCAGCAGCGGCCGCAGAATCTCGAGCGACGCCTTCACCAGCGCCTCCGACGTGAACACCGAGCCCCACCCGATCCCGTCGCCGGTTACCACCGCGATGATCGTGTGGACGCAGTCCTCCGGCTGCAGCTCGTTGGACCAACCGCCTTCCGGCGTCCGTCCGCGCAAGCCGTAAGCCAACACCCGTTCAATCTTCGAACTCATTCTCGTCTCTATCTCCTCATCCCCGCCGGCAAACACGCGGTTCCGGCGTATAAGCAAAGTCATCGTCCAGCGGATACAACGGCCGCCGAGCCACGGTATGTCCCAGGCCCTTCACGTTCGCGCTGGTGGACCCCGGCGCGTCGATGTTCAGCACGTGCTGTGCCCCGTCGTTGAAGAACCGCGGCTGGCACAGCGGGCTCTTCACCACCGTCATGTCGAAATTCGCCGGATCCTGCCCGTTCACCAGGAACGGCGTCCGGTCGTACAGGCTCACCGGTCGCGACATCAGCACGATCGTGTTCGGCCCCGCCTGCAAGACCGCGGAAAGGCCCGCGTACCAGTGCTCCCCGTGCGATTCACTGTTCATGTGTCCGTCGCTCAACACCCGCACGCGCCCCGTCACCTCGAGCGGCGTGAACCGCCGCGGATCCAGCGCCCCGCCGACCTTCACCGTCACCTCCGCCCCGATTCCCGCCGCGAAGCACGCCGCCACCGCCGGCGCGTCCACGATCGGCACCAGCGCCGTCCGCGTGCATCCCTGCCGCACCAGTTCCGCCAGAATCGCGTTCGAATCCCCCGACGCTCCCGAACTCGTCGCGTCCGCCGCGTCCACCAGCACCACCCGTCCCGTCGCCGATTTCGCGATCCCCACCGCCTCTTCCAGCGACAGCAACGGTTGCTGCATCACCGCGCGCTTGTCGAAAAACTCCCGCGCCATCCGGCAACCCAGTTCGATCGCCGGCCCCTCGTCCCCGTCCGCCACCAGAAACACATTCGAGCAAAGATCTGGCACGTCCGTAAACGGGTTGCCGATGAAGAACCCGCCCGAAAGCCCGCCCGGCCCGTTCTCAAACGCCACCGCCTCCCGCACCCAGTTTCCGTAAATCCCCGTCGCCGTGATGCACTCCTGCCCGCGCACCAGCGCCGGCACCGGAATCTTCACCTGTACCGGGCGGATCTCCCCGTCCATCAACCGGATCAGCAGTCGCGCCGCCCGCTGCCCCGTCTCGTAGAAATCCACGTGCGGGTTCGTGTGGAACACCGTCGTCACGTCCGCGTGCCGCAGCATCTTGTCCGTCAAAATTCCGTGCAGGTCCAGCGATACCGCCACCGGCATCTTCTCGCCCACGATCTCCCGCGTCTTTTCGAGCAGGTACCCTTCGCAGTCGTCGACGTCCTCGGCCGCCATCGCCCCGTGCAGCGAAAAGTAGATCCCGTCGATCGTCCCCGCGTGCTGCCGCACCGCACCCAGAAATTCCTCAGCGATACGTGCGAACGCCGCCGCCGAGATGGTACCCGTCGACGTAATCCCGCGCGCCGCGAACCCGCCCACCAGTTCGAAGTCCGGCCTGGTCGCGAACACATTCAGCGCGCCGCCGACCTCAGACCGCACCGGGCGGTGATAGTCGATCACCGCCCGGCCCTTATCGATCAAAAAATCCTCGTAGTGCGCGACTACCGGATTGAAGGAGGAGATCTCCTGCTTGCACTCGTTGATCAGAATCCGCGGCATACCGTTCCGCATATTCTGTCACGGAAAGCGCGTCAGTCGCCGATCGAAACCAGTGCCTGCGCCGGCCGCCGCACCTGCACCGGCGAAACCAGCTCCGGCATCGGCTTGGCCGAGAAGAGCTTCTTGCACGGGATCGCCAGCAGCCGCGCCATCTTCGTCGCCCGCTGCCGCCGCGCCGAATCTGTCGAAATGCCCGTATTCGCGTACATCTGCCGGTAGAGCTTCGAAATGAACAGGAACGCCAGCCGTCCACGGATCGTCGGCGCGCACTTCGACCGCTCCCAGATCTCTTTCAGGTCGTAGAACTTGTCCCAAACGCCCTGCGTCCGCTCCCGCAGTTCGTCCGAACTCATCGTCGGATGCGGCGTGAACATCTTCGGCCGCACCTCGTGCGGAATCAGCCAGTAGCGGTTGATCGGCACCCCGTGCACCTTCGGCACGTTCTCGCCCAACCCCTTTTCCCAACGGTCGAAGTCGACGGTTCCGGGGAACGGCGTCATCATCACGAACTGCGCGAACGTCAGGTCCGCCGCTTTCGCCAGCGCCGCCGTCGCCGCGAACGAATCCTCCCGGTCCGTCGGCAGCCCGAAAATGAAGCTCCCCAGTACATGCACCCCGTGCGCCCGGAACGTCTTCAGCCGGTCCGCCAGGCTGTCCCCGGCCTTGTTGAAGTCCTTGAATACAGCCTTCAGTCCCTCTTCGGTCACCGACTCGACCCCGATCAGCGCTCCCAGAATCTTCGCCTTCTTCATCGCCACCAGGAATTCGGTATCCTCGCCCGCTTCCATCGTGATCTGCGTGAAGAACACCATGTCCTTCGGCAGCAGCGCCATCTTCGCCATCAGGTCGAAACGCTCCTCGCGGATCGCCGTCAGCTCCGCCACCCGCGCAGCGTTCCCCTGCCGCTCCGCCAGCTTGATGTCCGTAATCGTCACCGGGTAGAAGTTGTCATCCGCCAGCGCGATGAACCGGTACCCCAGCCGCCGCAGCTGCACGATCTCGTCGATCACGATGTCCGCTTCCCGCTGCCGCGGCTTCTGCCCGTCCGTCCGCCACACCGAGCAGAACGAGCAGTGCTTCGGACACCCGCGCACCGTCTGCACCGACGCCCACATGTACTTGTCCCGGCCCGCCAGGTCCCACCGCGCCGGCAGGAAATTCCGGCCCGAAATCCGGCCGCCGTCGTAGATCTGCTGCGCCCGCCCGTTCACGATATCGTCGATCACCTGGCCCCAGACGATGTCCCCATCGCCCTTCACCACTACGTGCGCCCCACCGAACTCGATCGCCTCGTCCGGATACAGCGTCGCGTGAATCCCGCCGTAGACCACGGTCGCCCCGCGCTCCCGGCAGTTCCGGCCCACCTGCATCGCCCGCAGGGCGTTCCCGGTGTGCATTCCGATCCCGACGATGTCCCCCGGCTGGACATTATTCAGGTCCAATTGCTCCAGGGTCTCGTCCGTAATCACCGGATCTCCATACTTCGCCGGCGTCGCCGCCGCCAGTACATAGAGCCATCGCGGCGTAATCACCCCAATGCCAAACGACGAGTCACTAGGGTTAACAAGGTGAACACGCATCCCCAAACCTCTCTTCTTGCTTACCCGA
>CAYMTH010000023.1:0-15003 GCA_964393235.1 uncultured Solibacteraceae bacterium
GAGCGACTCGGCGGCGGGCGCCGTGAGGGAGACCGCGGCGAGAAGGGCGGGGAAGGCGAGTTTCATTGCTGACCTTTGGATGTGCGCGCGGGGAGCGAGGTTACTTCACCAGCTTGGTGTAGGCCATGAAGCCCTTGATCTCCTTTTCGGAGTCGAAGATGGGCGTGAGGCGGTAGAGCTGGAGTTTCTTGCCGTCGCGGCGTTCGAGCATCTGCGTGGCCTTCTGGAAGCGCTCGGATTCGGTGGAATCGATCAGGAGTTTGGGCTCGAGATAGAAGACCTCGACGCCGGGCGTTTCGTTGGGGAGCAGGACGATGCTCTGGGCTTTGGGCTGATCGCGGAAGATCTCCCGCGGGGTGAGGAAGATGAACGCCAGGATGGCGATGACGATAACGTCGTACTGCCACGAAGCCCGCGGGAAATCCCAGAAGATGACACGTTTGATAGCGCTGGACACGTTGCTACCAGTTTAGCGAACGGTGGCGGAGATGGAACCCACGCCTTCGATGCGGCCGCCGACGACGTCTCCCTTTTTAATGCGGGCGCCTTTGGGGCAGCCGGTGGAGATGATGTCGCCGGGGTGGAGGGTCTGGTAGTCGGAGTGGAAGCGGACGAGTTCGAGGGGGCGGGTCTTCATGTTCTTGACGAAGTCGCGGGAGAAGACCTCGCCGTTGCGCTCGGTGATGACTTCGAGCTCGTCGACGTCGGCGATTTCGTCCTTGGTGACGATGACGGGGCCGAACGAGAAGAAGGTATCGAAGCTCTTGGAGCGGGTGAGGTAGCGGGGGTTTTTGGCGAGGACGTCGAGGGCGGTCAGGTCGAGCGTGACGGTGTAGCCGAAGATGGCGTCGAGGGCTTCCTCGTGGTTCTTGAGGTACTGGGCCTTCTTGCCGATGACGACGGCGAGTTCGCCTTCGGCGTCGACGTCGTTGGTGATGTGGGCGGGCGGGAGGATGATCTCGCCGCCGGGGCGGGTCATGCAGGAGGCGGGCTTCATGAACGAGCCGGGCTCTTCGGGCTGGACGGCGTTGATGTCGACGGCGTGGGAGTGGTAGTTGAGGCCGATGCACCAGATCTTGGGGGGGACGGGGTAGGGGAGGAGGGGCAGGACGTCGGTGTAGGGGATGGCGGGGAGGTCCTCGGCGGCGCGGAGGGGGGCGAGGTCGCCGGATTCGATGATTTCGAGAATGGAATCGGGGACGTTGGAGCCGGTGTAGAGATTGACGGCGGGGACGGGGACGACGCCCTTGGCGGTGACGACGCCGGCGTGTACCTGGTTATGGAAGGAGTAGCGGATGAGTTTCATAAATTCCTTGTGATGTCGACGAGATCGGAGAGGATCCCGTAGGCGGTCTGGGCAACGCCGGGTTCGATGGAGACAGTGCCGACGGTGCCCATGAGGTCCGTGTGCAACAGTAGCAAATTTGACGTTCCTTGGACAGTGGCGAGGGGATCGGAGACGGGGAGGCGTTCGGGGCGGACGCGGAGGCGGACGCGGCCGGAGGGGAGGGTTTCGGCGCGGGAGGTGAGGACCCAGATGTGGCCGTTGGCGAGGGCATCTCGGACGGCGGCGGGGGAGAGGTGGCGGATGCCTTCGCGTTCGACCTCGGCGGGCGTGACGGCGGCGTCCATGAGGACGTTGGCGAGGGCGGCGGCTTTGACGGCGGAGTCCCAGCCGTCGATGTCGTAGGAGGGGTCGGCTTCGGCGATGCCGAGGGCCTGGGCGCGGGCGATGCCTTCGTCAAGCGACAGGCCTTCGGCGACGGCGGCGAGGATGACTTTCGTGGTGGAGTTGAGGGCGCCGGAGAAGCCTTCGATTTTGACGCCGGGTAGACAGTTGCGGACGAGGTTGAAGACGGGCGTGCCGTCGACGACGGTGGATTCGAAGCGGAACTGGAGGCCGCGGGCGGCGGCTTCGTCGCGGAGGGCGGGCCAGGCGTGGGCGATGGGGCCTTTGTTGGCGGTGACGACGTGGATGCCGCGGGCGAAGGCGGCGCGGACGTGGGAGATGGCGGGTTCGCCGGTGTGGGGGTTGAGGGACGAGAGTTCGACGAGGACTTCGGGTTGGGTGCGGTCGAGGAAGGCTTCGACGGAGGGGGCGGGGGGCTCGAACTGGAGGGCTTCGGAGAACGCGGTGGCGCGGCGGGTGTGGACGCCGGCGATACGGAAGGGGAAGCGGTGGCGGTTGGCGGCGAGGAGGTCGGCGAAGGCGCGGGCCACGCTGCCGTAACCGATCAGCGCGACCCGCACGGGGAGAGCTCCGGAGGGCTAGAACTCGAGTTTTTCGAGCAGCGCATTCAGCTCCGATTCTAGCGCGGACTTGCGGGTGCGCTGTTCGGAGGCCTGGTCGCGGAGGGTGACGATCTGCTGTTCGCGGGCGGCGAGATCGCGGGCGTAGCGCTGGACGACCTCCTGCTGGCCGGCGATGGAGTTGAGGCTGGAGATATTCTGGCGGAGGCGGTCCTGGTCGGTGGCGAGCTGCTGGATGCGCTGTTCGGCGCCGCGGATGGCGCGGTCGACTTCGGCGATGGCGCGTTTCTGGGCGGCGATTTTTTCCAGCTGCTGCTTGCCGGCGGCCGACATGGTGCGGTTGGCGGCGACGGCGACGATCGCGTCCGGCGTCATGGAGAGTACGGAGAGGTATTCGTCGTGGACGTAGTCTTCCTTGACGACGAAGGTCTCATTGGCGGCGGGGCGGAGGGGGACCGAGAAGCGGTGGTTGGAGGCGGTGGTCTCGACGGGCTTCTGGTTGAGGATCTTGTAGTTCGACCGCAGCGGGTGCTCGATGATGAGTGTTTTGGCGCGATTGTCGATGTTTTTGATGGTGTAGGTGGTGGTTTCCTCGATGCCGGTTTTGGCGGTGACGGTGCCGCGGGTGGCGCGGAACTCGAGGTAGCGGCGGTTGCCGGAGTCGATATTGGTGGTGACGCGGGTGCCGAGGTCGACGCCGTAGGAGATGAGGCGTTTGTCGCCGGATTTCACGGTCTCGACAAGGGCTTCGCCGGCGTAGGCGTTGTTGTCGAAGACGGTGATGGGGCCGCCGTCGAGGGTTTTGCCGGTGTTGTTGGAGAGTTCGGCGGCGGTGCGGGGATTCTGCTGGGAGCGGTCGGAGTAGATGAGGAGTTTGCGACCGTCGATGGGCTGTTGGAGGAACGGCAGCATGGCCGACTGGTTGCGTCGGACGGTGACGGGCTGGGAGAAGGCGTATTCGAAGAGCTCGCCGAGGTCGCGGCCTTCGGTCTGGACGGAGACGTTGGAGACGCGCTCCATCATCATCTGGGGCGCGGCGGCTTCGACGGTGATGGCGTCGGCGGCCATGGCGGCGCCGCGCATGGCGCGGGCGGCCTTGGGGGCGGGGGGCGGCGGGGGTGCGCCGGCGGAGGCGACGGCGGCGCCGTAGAGGACGGGTGCGGCGGCCTCCTCGTCGGGGAGGTCGGCGAAGGGGCGGGTGATGAATTTGGGGTCGTAGAGGCGGGACTGGAAGGAGATGGGCTTGCCGGAGACGAGGGAGAGGTTGATGTTGGTCCAGTCGTCGTTGGTGGTGTTGTCGATGATGGCCCAGCCTTCGAGGAGGGGTTGCGGGTTTTCGCGGAAGATGAGGCGGTAGGAGGACTTCCAGATGGGGGTGGGGATCAGGTAAGACGCGGCGACCTTGCGGGAGCGGGCGTCGGTGGAATCGATATAGACGCTGCGCTGTTCCTTGGTGCGGGAGCCGGCGAGGGCGGAGAGGTATTCGCGGAGCTGGCGCTGGAGGACGGGGTCGGCGAGTTTGAGGGAGGAGAGGGAAGAGAGGTCGAGAGTTTTGAGTTCGTTCGAGTCGGTGAGGAGGACGACGAGGTCGCGCTGGGGCTGTTGTTCGGTGGGCGGGACGACGCGGCCGGAGACGATGGCGCCGGCGGATTTCTGGCCGGCGGATTCGAGTTCGAGGCGGGCGCCTTTGAACTGGTCGAGGAACTGGGCGAGGGGGACCTGGCCGGGGACGGAGAAGGAGTATTCGCCGAGGCGGCGGTCGAGGGGAGTGGAGGAGTCGTAGCGGACGCCGGAGATTTTGCCGCCGCCGGATTCGACGAGGGTGAGGGATTTCAGGACGTCGTTCATCTCGGAGGCTTTGAAGTCGAGGCGGGCGGATTCGCCCTGGGCGAGGTCACCGGAGCGTTCGAAGTAGCCGACGCCGTGTTTGTAGAGCACGACGCGTTTGACGGGAAGTTCGGCGGCGATGAGGGACGAGGCGGCGACGACGGCGGGGACAATCTTGTTTTGCATGGTTTCTCCTTGTTCGGTATATGCCGGCTCGTTGCCGGGCCTTTCGTCTTCGGGAAACATTTTTATTCTCCGAGCACCTTTATGATGACGCGTTTTTTGCGGCGGCCGTCGAACTCAGCGTAGTAGACCTGCTGCCAGGGGCCGAGGTCGAGGCGGCCTTTGGTGACGGGGAGGATGACCTGGTGGTGGACGAGGAGGCTCTTGAGATGGGCGTCGCCGTTGGATTCGCCGGTGCGGTGGTGCTGGTAGTGGGGCGAGGTGTTCGAGCCACTGTTCGATGTCGGCGAGGAGGCCGTCCTCGGCGTCGTTGACCCAGACGCCGGCGGTGATGTGCATGGCCGAGACGAGGACCATGCCTTCGGCGATGCCGGATTTGGCGAGGGCGGATTCGACGCGGGTGGTGATGTTGATGAATTCGCGGAGGTTTGCGGTTTGGAAGGTGAGGTATTCGGTGTGGGATTTCATAGGCGGAAGGGCGGCTATCTGATAGTCTGGTAAGACGATTTGTAGCGCGTCAACCGCCCCTAATGGCGGGAGCCCCGCGCGCCGATAGAGTAGATGGAGGCTGATCTTTGGCTTTGCGCAGAGAGTTGCTATTGGGCCTGATGCTGGCGGGTGGGAGTGTGTTGCCCGGCCAGCAGTCGATTTTGGGCGGGGGGCTGCAGCCATACGACGGCCCGGGAATTCTAGGGCGTTCGGGACCGATGGCGGGTGTTCGCGGCGACCGGGCAGAGCCGATTCATTTTCAGGCGTCGGCAGAGGGCAGTTACGATTCTTCGCTGCTGGGCTTTTCGGTGAACGAGAGCGGGCAGTTCCGCGTGGGATCAAGCTATGGTGTGACGGGCAATATCGGGATCGGGGGACGGAAGCTCTTCCGGCGGAGTTTTGTCGGCGTTGACTATGGCGGTAGCTATTCGCATTTCGCGCGGCAGACGTTTTTCAATGGCAGTAATCACTTTCTGAATCTGGCGGCCGGGGCACAGCTTGGGCGGAAATGGCAATTGTTCAGCACGGTACAGGGAGGGACGTCGAACCGTTTTGTGGGCAATTCGCCGTATCTGCGGTCGAATGAATTTGAAATTCAGTTCGCGCCGGCGGAGGAGTTGTTCGATTCGCGCTCCTTTTTTATCGCCAATCAGACGAATGCGATCTATAACTTCAACCGCCGGGAATCGGTGCGGTTCGGAGGATTCGGTTCGACGGTCCGGCGGCGGGCGCGGGGGTTGGCGGACATGCGGTCGTACGGTGCGACCGCGGACTGGGTGCGGCGGGTGAGCCGTCGCACGAGCATCGGGGTGAGCTACGCATTCACCCACTACGATTTTGAGAAGATTTTTGGCGAGTCCGACATTCATACGATCGGCGCGCATATGGGACGGAAGATCGGGCGGGATTGGGATGTGAATTTTGGTCTGACTGGTGCGCAGCAGGCGACTGTGGGTGTGCGGACGGTTGAACTGGATCCGGTGCTGTCGGCCATCCTGGGCCGCGGTGCCGGGCAGGAGGTCTTTGAGAGCAATAACCTGCTGTACGGGTATTCTGCGACTTTGTCGCGGCGTCTGGGGCGGTCTTCGATCTCGGGATCCTCGGTGCGCGGGATCAATCCCGGCAACGGATATTTCATGACAGCGATCAGCCAGTCGACAATGGTGACGTTTTCGAGAAACGTGACGCGGGAATTCGGGATGACGGCCACGGCGGGACACATGCGAATGACGAGCCTGGGTTTTGCGTCGGGCGCATTCGCCAGCTGGACGGCGGGGTCTTCGGTCAATCGGAAGATCACCGAGGTGATCGGAATCGTGGCGCGCTACGACTGGCGCACCTTCGATCTGCAGCGGACGACGTTCGGACGGACCGGCTACCGGGTTTCGGTGGGGCTGAGTTACCATCCGCGGGGCGGGCCGGCAGGGCTGTTTTAGGGGAGACGGCGTGCGTTTGATGCTCGTGGAAGACGAGGCGGCGTTGCTGGCGCTGGTGGGGCGTCAGTTGGAACGGGACGGGCACGCGGTGACGCGGTGCGCGTCGGCCGAAGAGGCGCGGGCGGCCGTGGCGGACGGCGGAGAATGGCCGGACGTATTGATCGTCGATGAGACGCTGCCGGGCGAGAGCGGTTCTTCGCTGGCCGGAGCGTGGCTGGGTGAGCGGCCCTCGATGGGTTGTGTGCTTTCGAGCGGGTATCCGCTCAGCCTGGAACTGCTGCCGGAGGGGGTGCGGGGACGCACCGTCATCCTGCAAAAGCCGTACCTGCCGGCGATGCTGCGGGAATCGGTCGCGGCCGTCGCGCCGCGGCTATAGCGGTTCGGCGAAATTGGGCAGGCGGCGGAAGGAGCGGCCGGCGGCTTTATGCGGCAGGACGCGCTCGGTGGCGGTGTCGAGGTCCATCCACTTGACGAGGAGATGGCCGCCGGCGGCTTTTTCGCGGATTGTCGGCCGCGCGAGGAACTCTTCGAAGCGCGCTTCGCGTTCGTCGATGGCGCGAGTGAGTTGGGGGTACTTCAGGCGCTTGGCCGGGTCCTTGGACGCCTTTTCCGCGGCGCAGTCGGTGTGGGTTGTGAAGACAACGACCTCAACGCCGTTATCGACCGCGAGTTCGAGCATCTCCTCCTCCTTGACGGAGAGGACGGAGCCGGCAAGGCGGAGCACGTAATAGTAGCGCCGCGTATCGCCGGCGATCTCGTTGGTGTCGAGCCGCGCATCCATGCAGGTGACCAGCGCGATCACCGGGTGGCGGGACGTCCGCGGCCACTTCTGGCGAACCTGGGCGGCCATGTGGTTCTGGGTGAGGAACTGTTCCCACATTTGCGGCGGCGCCAGATGCTCATGGGCGAAGTCGAAATTGGACACGGGGTCCTGCAGTCGGTAGCCGAGATTAATCAGCGCGCCGCCGACGACGAACTGTCCCTTTTCTCCGGCGAGAAACCACCCGCCCAAGGCAAGCGCGGCGACCACGCCGCTAACCACCAAGATTCGTTTCACGAAGACCCTCCGCGGCCGGGTGCCGGAACGGCGGGCACCGCCGGCACAGAACAGCGGGCGGTAACCGTTACCCCCAGCATGCCACGAAGGCGGGGAAAAGCCCAAGAGGAAAAGTGAGGGAATCGCGGACCCGCCGAAGTTAGTAAGTCGGACGAAATAAGTCGCATATTTCCATCAAGATAAACGCGAAGTTTTGGGGATACATTCGGCGCGCGGCGATGTATGATTGGGATGAGGAAGGCCAAATGGGAGTCCTACGGGGCGAGTTACTCGAGATGTCTCTTGGAGACGTCCGGGGGCAGTTCGGAACCGGACAGGGCGCTGCTGCGCCGGATGAGCAAGGCCAGCGGAAGAGCTGGTGGAGCGGGGTGGCGATCCGGGCGGTGTTGGGACTTCTGGTGGGGGTTGGATTGGCCGGGCAGCCGGCCGGACCTGGCGCGGAGGCGCCGGCGGGAGCGGGTGTGGACTGCGCCAGTTGCCATGAGGATCACCAAAAGACGGTGGGCGCCTCGGCGCACGCGCAGGTGACGTGCGCGCAGTGTCATACCAAGCACGCGGACTATCCGCATCCGGAGAAATTGCCCAAGCCGGCGTGCGCGACCTGCCACGCGGCGCAGGCGGGCGAACACAGCCGCAGCGTGCACGGCGAACAGATCGCGGCCGGCAATACGGCGGCGCCCGATTGCGTGGCCTGCCACAACTCCGCGCACCAGACGACAAAGACCAAGGACGCGGCGTTCCACAAGGCGGTGCCGGAAAACTGCGGCATGTGCCACGCCAAGGAGTTGGAGGACTATCAGTCGAGCGTGCATGGCAAGGCGCTGGCGGCCGGTGTCTCCGATACGCCGGTCTGCACCAGTTGCCACGGCGAGCATTCGATTTTGCGGCCCAAAACGAAGGGGTCCTCGGTTTCGCCAGCGGTGGTGAGCGACACTTGCGGCCGGTGTCATGGCGACCTGCGGCTGACGCGGCGGTTCGGCCTGCCGTCGGACCGGGTGGCGACGTTCGGGGCGTCGTTCCACGGGCTGGCTTCGCGGACGGGCGCGCAGACGGTGGCCAATTGCGCGTCCTGCCACGGGTTCCATAAGGTTCTCCCGTCGACCGACCCGCAGTCGACGATTCATTCGAAAAACCTCGCGCAAACCTGCGGCAACTGCCACCCCGGGGCCGGCACGCGGTTCGCGATCAGTCCGATTCACGTGGCCGAGGGCGGCGCCGAGCCGTGGCAGACGAAGTATCCGCGGCTGTTCTACCTTTTGATCATCCCGCTCACGATCGGCCTGATGATGCTGCACAACGGAGGCGACTTTGTCCGGAAGTTCCGCGCGATGCGGTTGCAGCCGCCGGCGCCTGCGCATGGCGTGGCGGGCGAACTGCGAATGTACCCGTGGGAGCGGATCCAGCACGCGCTGCTGGCGGTTTCGTTCCTCATTCTGGTGTGGACCGGGTTTGCGCTCAAGTATCCCGACCAGATCTGGGCGATGCCGCTGACCGCGTTCGAACAGTACTTCCCGGTGCGGGGCGTGGTGCACCGCGCCGCCGGAGTCGTGATGATTCTGGTCTCGTTGCTGCATGTGCTGCTGCTGGCGACCAACAAGCAACTGCGCGACCACTGGTTGACGCTGCTGCCGCGATGGCGGGACCTGGGCGAGGCGTGGCGGATGTTTCTCTACAACCTCGGCCTGTCGAACACCAAGCCGGCCATCTCCCCGCACAGCTACATCGAGAAGGCGGAGTACTGGGCGGTGGTGTGGGGCACCGGGCTGATGGCGGTGACGGGCGCCCTGCTGTGGGCGAACAACTTGATGCTGGCCTGGCTGCCGAAGGTGTGGCTGGACTTCATGGTGACGGTCCATTTGTACGAAGCGATCCTGGCGACGCTGGCGATCGTGGTCTGGCATTTTTACGGGGTGATCTTCGACCCGGACGTCTATCCGATGGACACGGCCTGGCTGACGGGCCGGACGGTTCGGAGGCACGCGGCACACCCCCATACGGAAACGGAGAAAACAACTGATGAGTCTCGAGAACCCCGGAAATAAACTGGACGCGCTGCTATCGCCGCTGATCCGGCTGTCCCGCAACTGGATCAGCCGGGCCGGGGTGTTTGTCGTGACGGCGGTGACGGTATTCTTTATCTTCCTGCTTCCCTCGGTGCTAACCGGTAGCGTCTCGCACCCGTATCTGGGGATCCTGGCCTTCCTGATCCTTCCCGGCGTTTTTGTTTTCGGGCTGGTGCTGATTCCGGTGGGCCTCTATATCGACCGGAAACGTGGGGGCTCGCGTCTGCTGGAGCCTTCGGAGCGGTCCTGGAGCCACCCGATGCTGCGGCAGTTGGTGATCTTCATCGGCGTGACGACGGCGCTGAACATTGTCATTTTCAGCCAGTTGACTTACCGCGCGGTCCACTTCATGGATTCGACGCAGTTCTGCGGCACTGCGTGCCACCAGGTCATGGCGCCTGAGTACGCTTCCTATCAGAACTCGCCGCACTCGCGCGTCAACTGCGTGCAGTGCCACATCGGGCCGGGCGCCGAGTGGGCGGCGAAGGCCAAAATTTCGGGCATCCGGCAGGTATTCAAGGTCCTGTTCAATACATACTCGCGGCCGACGCCGGCGCCGGTCCACGATCTGCGCCCGGCGCGGGACACCTGCGAGGGCTGCCACTGGCCGCAGAAGTTCGCCACCGACCGCGTGCGCGTCATTTCGAAGTACGCCGACGACGAGACGAACTCGGTGACCAAGAGTGTTCTGCTGATGCGCATCGGCGGCGGGCCCATCCGGCGCGGGATCCACGGCGTGCACCTCGCCGAGGGCGTCACGATCCGCTATCGCCCCTCCGACGACAAGCGGCAGACGATCCCGTGGGTCGAGTTGCAGCGGGCGGGGCAGGCTTCGACGGTGTACCTGGCCAAGGGCTTCAACGCGGCCGACGCGGGCAAATATGAGCTTCGCACGATGGACTGCATCGACTGCCACAACCGGCCGACGCACACCTACGACATGCCGGAATCGGGCGTGGACCGGGCGATGGCCGAAGGCCGGATGAGTTCGGCGCTGCCGTTTGCCAAGAAAATCTCGGTGGAGCTGTTGAAGAAGGAATACAAAGCCGGGATGGACCAGGAGATCGTCAACTCGTTCGTCGAGTTCTACCGGACGAAGTACCCCGACGTGTTTGCCAAGGACAAGCCGGCGATCGAGTCCTCGGCGGCGACGCTGCAGGCGCTTTACCGGCGGAATGTGTTCCCGGATATGAAGGTGACCTGGGGCACTTATCCGAATAACATCGGCCACATGGACTTCCCCGGCTGCTTCCGCTGCCACGACGACGAGCACACGGCGCCGGGCGGGAAGACGATCGGTCAGGACTGCAGCGCCTGCCACGAACTGCTGGCGAGCGACGAGAAGGAACCGAAGGTGCTGGCCGACTTCGGGTACACGAGCAAGTAGGCGCCCCGATCCTCCGCGACCGGAAAGCCCGGTCCGGCGTAACCGCCGGACCGGGCTTACGGCTTTTCGTGGAGCGGACGAAAAGGCGTATCGGGTACCGGCCGGAGAACGATTTGCGGAGCCTGGTATCGCGGGAAGGGCAGGGACGGTTCCGGAGATCCACCTGCGTTCACGGGTTTCCGGCGTTGACGGGTAGCCGCCCCGGCTATCGTTTGAACGATGAGCCCGCAAGGTTCGCGACTATGAGGAGCTATACCGGCGGCCGCCGGTGGTGGAGATGCGTGAGCGCCAGGCGGAGACGCAGGTGGGGCGGGGCAGGCCGATGGAGAAAAGAAAACGGGCCGCGAGAGAGGATCTCACGGCCCGTTTTCCGGTTGTGGGAGCAGGGAGCTCGCTTAGGCCTTGCACTTGGCAAGGTCTTTGGAACCCTTGTAGCAGGTGCCGACCTTGTTCAGTTCGTGGCTTTCCTTGGTGACCTTGGGATTCACATGGCAGGTCTTGCAGGCGGTCTTTTCTTTCTTGGCCATTTCCATGGTCGCGGTGGCGGTGGAAGTGGTGACGAAGAAGCCGAACGAGACAACGGCGACAGGAAGCAGATAACGCATCAATTTCATGGACCCTCCTCGGGGTTGGTTCGATTTACAGTCTTCCGACAGGTTGATTATTGAATCCACCGGATGCCCGCCAGGAACTGGTGGGTCCGGAACAGTTCGACACGATAGAACGGCTGCGAGAAAGAGAACCACCGGTACTCGGTCATGATGTTCATCCGTTTATGGACGGGCACCATGAGCCGGACCTGCGGCTGATGGAAGTGCGACGGACGGCTGCCGGAGCTCTGATAAGAAGATCCACCAAAGCTCAACACGGTTTCTTTCGGCAGGCGGACGTCGACGAGTGCCGACACGGTGTGCCCGTTGTCGACAAAGCGGGAGAAGTCGCGGGTGAGATTCTGCGGGACGATGTAGTCGATCACCGACCGCATCGAGGACCGGGCGTATTCGCCGAGCAACTTGAAGCGCTTGCCGCCCTGCGGAAGCCACTGGATGGCGGCCGCGGCCTGGCGCTGCGAGAGATCGAACTGCCCGAGTTGCGGCGGGTTCGAGTTCTCGAGGGCGGTGAAGTTGATCTGGAGGTTGAGGTTCGTCATCACGTCGTACTTGGCGCGTATACGTACCTTATCGAAATCGCCGAGCCCGGTGCGGAAGAGAATTTTCGAACTCCGGCCGGACTCGAGGTCGGCGAAGAGGTTCAATCGGGGGCGGAAACGGACGATGCCGCCGGCGTTCCAGGTGTTGCGGCGGAGTTCGCCGTTGGTGAAGCCGGCCGTTGCGAACAAAGCCCCGCGCGACGAACCATCGCCCCATGTATAGCGATGGCCGCCGCGCAGGGTAAGCCAGCGGGAGGCCTCGACCATGACATCGAGTTGTTGCTGGCTTTGATTCCATACCAACCTGTCGAAGGTGGATGCGTTATGGAAACGGTCGGTGAAGTAGCTCTCCGTGATGCGGAGGCGTTCGAAGGGACGGATCTCGGCCGTCACGTTGCCGGAGGAGTGCGGCTGGCGCGAGGCGGCGGCCCAGCGAATCGACTGCTGGTCGGCGAAGATCAGCGTGTCGAAGTTGGCGAAGAGACCCTTGTTGGTCTGGTTATAGAGGATGTCGGTCTTGGGCTGGCTGTAGAGGAAGCTGCCGGACAGATCGAGCCAGGAGGCCGCCTGCAGCGAACCGATCGCCTTCGAGTAGAGGCTCGAGCCGTCGACGAGGTAGGACTGCAGCAGTTCGCCGAGGAAGAGATTACGGCCCAGGAACGGCGTCTGGCGGTTGCCACGGTTGCGGTCGGCGGTCGAGACGGTCTGGTTGTCGTCAAACATCAGCCCGCCCTGTTCGAGGGTCAGGTGACCTTTCTTGATCGTCCATTCGACGCCGCCGCGGTAGTTATGCGTGCGGTCGTCGAGCAGGTTGGCCACCGGGTACTCGTTACCGTCCGTGTAGAACGTCGTGACGCCGCGGCCGTCGCCGGAATCGCGCGTGTAGCCGAAGAACGGCGAGAAGTTCTTGCCCGGCCGCAGGGTCAGGTTCAGATCGGTCATCCGCCGGCGGGTGTCGAAGGAGTGCTGATTGAGGAAGATGCCGCGGTCGAGCAGGGGATTGGCGAAGGTCGGCATCGCCGAGAAGTAGGCGGTGTCGCGGTGATCGAGGCGGAGCCGGTAGTAGTCGCGGCGGCTGGCGTCGAGGCGGAACCACGCCGAGGGGTCGCCGCCCCAGCCGGCGGCCGACAGATCGAGCCGGTCCCAGGCCTTATTGGGCGCTTCGAGCAGCGTGTACTGGAAGCCGAGCACACGCGGTCCCTCACCGAGATTCACGATCGAGCGGTAGGTGTCGAGCGAGCCGGTGACGTTCGAGTTCCAGCGGTAGCCGACGTCGACGTGGCCGCCGGTGGCGATTTCCGCCTTGACCGGTTCCGGGGCCGGGGCGGGCGCCTCGTCCTTCTTGCCTTCCGCGGTCTTTGCTTCTTCCGGTTTGGCCGCTTCGGCTTTGGCTTCGGCGGGCTTGGCGGCTTCAGCGGCCGGTTTCTCCTGCGCAAAGACAGCCGCGGCGAGGAGCGCGGGGGTGAGCCATGCGAGTCGGAGTCTCATCGGAATAACCCCTTACTGACGTGCGAACCGTGGATCTTCACGTGGCAGGTCGTGCAGTTGCGGATGCGCGGGTCGCGCATGTTGTGCAAAGCGGGGGGCGTCGAGGCGCCGACGGTGCGGTTGGAGCTGATGCCGGTGTGGCACTCCAGGCACTGCAGGTGGACCTCGGCGCGGGTGAGCATCCGGGGATTGGCCGAGCCGTGCGGCTCATGGCAGGCGTTGCAGCCCTCCTGGCGGACGACCGCGTGTTCGAACACGAACGGCCCGCGCATGTTGCCGTGGCACTTGAAGCAGCCGGGTTCGTTGGCGCTGGTGACCGTCTGGTGGTTGGCGAGGGTGCGCCCGTGCGGGTTGTGGCAGTCGGCGCACTTGATGGCGCCGTTCTGCAGCCCGTGTTTGTAGGGGCGGTTGAACTCGGCGACGGTGGCGGTATGGCACTGGCCGCAGTCGTTCGGCTTCTTGGCCGCCGTATGCACCGAGTGGCAGTTGGTGCAGGTGACCGCGCTGCGGGCGTGGCCGCCGCGGATCCGGCCGGCCTGGGTCTGCTGGTTCTGGTGGCAGCTCAGGCAGGTCTTGTCGGCGTTGAGGCCGGTCATCTTGGCCGGGTTCTTCACGTCGTTGGGGTCCACCGACTCGACGTGCTTCCGCGCGCCGGAGTGGCAGGCCTCGCACGACGTCTTGACGTTGGCGTGGCGCGTTTTGGCAAAGGTTTCAATGAGTTCATCGTGGCAGCCGGCGCAGGAGTCCGGCGCTTTGAACTCATCCTCCTTCTTCTCCTGGCTGAGGAGGGCCATGGGGAGAGCCACCAGGAGAAGAAGGAGGTTCCAGCGCTTGCGGGGGGCTCTATTGAGCATGTACCCGGTCCACGCTGAATTCGGAGTTCGGCCCATGGCAAACGGAACAGCTCTCCCCGATTGTTCCGGTGTTGCTCTGGGCGTGGGCGACAGCGGCCGCCGAGGCATGGCAGCTCGTGCACGCGTTGGTTTCCGGCTTCCGCTCCGTGATCGGACCAGCCGGCTCCTTGACGTCCCGCAGCTCCGTCACGATGGGCAGTTGCTGCGAGTTATTGATATGACAGCCGTTGCAGTTGGACCGGACGCCGGGGTAGCCGACATGGTCCCATGAGATGTTGGCCAGTTTGTAGGGCACGCCTAACTCCTTGCCGGAATGAATGCGATGAATCATCGCGGTAAACTGAGCGGTCTGGCGGGATGCGCTGTCAACGAGATCGGCGTTGTGGCACATCACGCACTGGTCCACGGTGTTCTGCGTGCCGTGGAAGGTCAATTTGACGTGGCAGGCGTTGCATTTCGCCGTGTCCACCACCTGGCGCCGGGCCGCCACGCGGGAGCCGTCGACGGAGAAGGACGTCTGCACGTTCGTTGCGATGTCGTCGCCCTGCCGCTCCTTGTCGGTACCGGCCATCAGCTGGACGCGGTTTCGAGCGGCCATCGAGATCCGCCAGGTGCCGCGCGCGGTCGCCGGGATCGCGTTCGGGAAGGTCAGCCGGTAGGTGCCGTCGCCCACCGCCGTGGCGGTCCGGGCGTCGGTGGAACTCTGCGTCGCATAGTCGTTCACCGGGCCCGACAAGTAGACGGTCAACCGGTTGAGCGTGCTGATCGGTATCAAATTGCCCTGCCGGTCCTTGACGGAGAAGGTCACGACCGGGCGCC
>CAYMTH010000023.1:15013-19937 GCA_964393235.1 uncultured Solibacteraceae bacterium
GCCGTCATCGACCCGGACGATCTGCAGCACCACGCCCGTGTGCGTGGCCGAGGAGTTCGGCACGACGTGCGCCCCGGCGATCGAGGCGTCGTATTCGCTGTCGCCGGCGGGCAGGTGGCAGGTGGAGCAGTTCCGGTCATCGGCCTGCGCGAGGTTGCGGTGGCCGGCACCGGTGGCGAAGTTCACGGTGTCGTGGCAGGACCCGCAGTTGGCCCGGGTGGGCCTCGTCAGGTGCGCCAGCGAGTTCACCGGGCGTTTCTTTTCATCGGGATCCTGGCGGTGGCAGGCCTCGCAGTTCTGCGTGCCGCCGTTGCCGGAGAACCGGATCTTGCTGTAATCGACGATGCCGGCGAAGCCGTTCAACTGGTACTTGCCGCCCGCCTTGACGCTCGGCAGATCGGCGCCGGTGTGGATCTTGTGGATCATGACGGCCATGTCGAGCGTGTTGCCGGTTACCGGCTCGGACGACTGCGGCGTGTGGCAGAGCACGCACATCTCAAGACCGCGCCGCGATCCGCCGTGGAAGTTGATCTCCTGGTGGCAGCCGTTGCAGGTCTCCGACTTGATAATGTCGTGCGTCTGGGTGACCGTTCCGCCGGCCGGCACGAAGTTGTAGACGTGGCTGGCGTAGTTGGTGCCGAGTTCGAACTCCGTCAGGTTGCGGCTGGAGTAGACGCCGATCGAGTGCGTTGCCGAGCGGTCATAGCCGGAGGGCGCCGTCGTGCGGAAAGTGTAGCGGTAGAGGCCGTCTTCGAGTTTGGTGAACGTCCCGCCGCTGTCGGCCGCGGCCTGCGTCGCCTGCCGGCCGGTGCCGGCGGCTACCCGGACGCGGGTCGTGTAGGACGTGTAACGGTCCTGCTCCTTGGGCAGGACGGCGGCGATAAAACTCAAACTGACCGGCCCGGGCGTCTGTAGCCCGTCCCGGTCGAGCGGCAAGCCGCGCGGATCGGTGATCCGCACGTCCGCGGTGATGGTTCCATTGGCGGCAATGGCGGCGTTGACGACACGCACCACCAGCCCGGGTCTCACGAACGAGACAGTTTTCTCATCGGCGTAGAACGCCTTATCGGTCGTGCGGAATACACCTTCGTGTTCCGCCGCCCAACCGAGTAAGACAGTGACTCCGACCCCAATTGCACCGATTCTCCTCATGATGGTGCACACTCCTCTCGTATCCCCAGTTTACAGTTGGGAATGCGAAAAAAGGAGCTAGTAATCGCGCCGGATTTGTGGCAAAGTTGAGGTTGTAGATCGTTGAAAAAAGGACAGTTTTGGTCCAGTAGGACCAAAAGTGACTTATATTAATCCGAGTTACTTGCCGCGCCGTGGCCTGTGGCCCAGGCGGACCGCGCCTCCGAAGTTTCCCGCAAACAGCGAAAGCGCCCCGGCCGGGATGGCCGGGGCGCTTTGCCTTGTGCGGGCTTACTTTTCGACGCGCAGGTTGTTCGTCACCGAGAAGACCCCGGGGACGCCGTTGGCCTGCAGGAAGGCGATGTTGCGGGCGCCGGTGTCGGCCACCCAGCCTTCGAGGGTCACGTTGCCGTTCTTGACGACGATGCGGATCGACGGGTTGGCGCCGAGGGCGTAGCGGTTCAGCGCCGGCTGGCCATAGACGGCGCGGGCGACGTCGATCCGCACCCGGTCATCGTAAGGCGAAAGCGGCAGCACCTCGATGTTGTTGACGACGCGCGTGACGCCTTCGAGCGTCTTCACGCGGTTGCCGGCCTCCGACTTGAGCGTCGGCCGGATCACCTGGCCATAGAGATACACGGTGCCGTCCTCGATCCGGTACGACAGGTTGTCGAAGATGCTGAGGAACGGCATCATGACGAGTTCCTTGCGGACGCTGCGCAGCAGGCGCTCTTCCGAGGTCTGCGCGGTGGGCGTCGCGGCCGGCAAGGGGAGGAGAGTGGCTCCCGCCACCAGCAGGGTCATCGTGATTCGCTTGATTGAGTTGTTCATAACTGCCTCCATGCCAATAGACGCGCGAACGGGAGGAAGTTACTACGGCTCAATCGACGGCTTTACAAAACTTTGACAAAGCGCCAACAGCCGGGTTTCAGGCGGCCGGGGCGGCCTCCGGAGCGGAGGCCACGGCGGGAGAATCTGTGTCCGTGGCCTCCGCCAGAAGATGGAGGGAGCGAGGCGTCGTATCGACCGGGGCGGGCGAGGCGATCTCGTCGCCGCCGCCGGCGCCGAGGTCGCGCAGGCGCCGCGCGGCCGGGATGACGCTCGACTCGAGGCCGCCCACGGTCCGGTTGTAGGCGGCGGTGGCGCGGGTCAGGCCGCGCTGAATTTCAATGAAGTCGCCGGCAAACGAGCGCAGCCGGTCGTAGAGCGCCTTGCCGAGGTCGCGCACCTCGCGGGCGTTGGTGGAAACCAGTTCCTGCTTCCAGCCCCAGGCCACGGCGCGCAGCAGCGCGATGAGCGTCGTCGGCGTGGCCAGCACCACGCGGCGTTCCACGCCGAATTCGAGCAGCGCCGGGTCCTGTTCAAGCGCGGCGCTGAAGAAGGCCTCACCGGGCAGGAAGGCCACCACGAACTCGGGGCTCTGCGGGAATCGGGCCCAGTATTCGCTGTCGCTCAGCCGGGCGACATGTTCGCGGACCTGCGCGGCCCACTCGCGGCGCTTGTCGTTGCGCAGCGCCTCGTCGGCCGTTTCGCAGGACTCGAGATAGGCGGCCGCCGGTAGCTTTGCGTCCACCACGATCTGCCGCCGGTTCGGCAGCTGGATCAACAGGTCCGGCCGGTCGGCGGCGCCGTCGGCGCCCGGGTCGGTGAAGTCGCAGTGTTCGATCATCCCCGCCAGTTCGACGACCCGCCGCAACTGCACTTCGCCCCAACGCCCGCGCGCGGCCGGCGTCCGCAGCGCCGCCGCCAGATGCGCCGTCTCCGACTGCAGATTCGCCTGCGCCCGCAGCATGCTTTCCACCTGCTGCTGCAGCGCGGCGAAGGCCGCCGTGCGCTCGCGCTCGAGTTCGACGATGCGGGCGTCCACCTGCTCAAGCGACTGCTTCAGCGGCTCGACGATATCGCCCACCGGCAGTTGCGGAGCCGCCGCCCCGGCCGCGGCCGCGGGCGCCGCCAGCGCGGCCCGCTGCACCTCTTCGAGCTTCGCCGTGAAGTTGGCGTGCTGCTCGGCCATCTGCCGTGTCCGCTCGTCGAGCGCCGCCTTGGCGTCGGCCGCGATCCGCTGCGACTCCTCCAGCCGCGCCGTCAACGTCGATACCGCCGAATGCAGCGCCGTCAGTTCCTTCTGCTGCGCCGCCATCTGCTGCGTACGGGCCTGCAACTCCTGTTCGTAGCGCGGCAGCAACGCCACCCGCGCCTCCGCGTTCGCCTTCGCGTCGACAGCCACCCGAACCTCCGCCTCGGCCGCCACCAGCGACGCCGACGCCGTCTCCGCCCGCTTCCGCTGCTCGTCAAACTGCTGGTCCCGCGACGCCAGCCGCTCGGTCAACGACGCGATCTCCGCCGCCGCCTCGTTCCGGCCCCTTTCGTAGGCCACCTGCGCCCGCAGACGCATGGCGATATATCCGGCGCCACAGCCAACCCAGAACGCCGCGAAAAGTATGAGAGCGAGCCCGAACTGTTCCATAGGTCTTTGACTGTCCTCAGTATGTGTGCCCCCGCCCGCCCCGGAATATCGGGGAATTCCGTCGATCCCCGCACCATTCACACCGACCTGCCCTCTAAGGTCCACCTTAGAACCGCCGGTTCACCGCCGCGCCGCGATGGGCGTTTTGTCGCTATCCTGCGTATAAATATGTCCCGGCTCATTCTCCTTGTTGCCAGCGCTTCTCTCGCGTTTGCCCAGTCCGCATACAAGAAGGCGCCGGATGCGATTCGCAAAGTCCTCAACGCCCCGGCGACCCCGATAGCCTCGGTCAACCCAACCCGCACCCACCTGGTCTTCTTGACCCCCGACCGCTACCCGCCCATCGCCGAGCTCGCCGAGCCGATGCTCCGTCTGGCCGGCCTGCGCATCAACCCCAAAAACAATGGCCCCCGCGGCGCCACCACCTACATCGCCGCCGAACTCGTCGACCTCGCCACGCAGAAGAAGACGCCCCTCGCCCTCCCCGCCGGCGCCCGGCTCGGCACGCCCCAGTGGAGCCCCGACGGCAAGCGTGCCGCCGCCGCCGTCTACCACCCCGACCGCATCGAACTGCTGATCCTCCAGGCCGCCGGCGGCGCCGCCCGCGTCCTGCCCAACATCCGCCTCAACGCCGCCTACCGCGACCCGATCGAATGGATGCCCGACAGCCAGCGCCTGGTGGCGCAGACCATTCCGGCCAACCGCGGCGCCGCCCCGGCCGAGCCCGCCACGCCGCCCGGCCCCGACATCCAGGAGTCCTTCGGCAAGGCCGGCCCCGCCCCCACCTACCAGGACCTGCTCCGCAACGGGCACGACGAAAAGCTCTTCGACTACTACTGCGCCTCGCAAACCACCATCGTCGACGTGACCACCGGGCGCGCCACCCCCGTCGCGAAGCCCTCCATCTTCTCCGGCCTCCTTGTCCCGCAGCGCCCGCTTCAGCTTCTCGCCCAGCGCCTCCGCCGCCCCTACTCGTGGGTGCTGCCGGCCATGCGATTCCCGGTCGATATCGAGGTCTGGCGCCTCGACGGCTCGCTCGTGAAACAGATCGCCTCGCTCCCGCTCGCCGAGCGCATCCCGATCGACGGCGTCCGCAACGGCCCGCGCAGCGTCTCCTGGGCCGCCGGCCAGCCGGCGACGCTCGTCTGGTGGGAGGCGCTCGACGGCGGCAACCCGAAGGAAAAAGTGCCGCACCGCGACCGCATGATGGTGGCCGCCGCGCCGTTCGACTCGCCCAAAGAGTTCGCCAAACTGCAGGAGCGCGTCAACGGCCCCGCCCGCTGGACCAGCGACGGCCGCATCTGGGTCAGCGACTACGAACGCCGC
>CAYMTH010000024.1:0-3572 GCA_964393235.1 uncultured Solibacteraceae bacterium
CCCTGCGCGTCCAGCACTGTCTTCTTCAACGTCACATACACGTGGGCTTTCATGGATTCTTTCATTGTACGAGACAATAGCGGCAATGCCTAAACTCGCATCGAAAACCGCCATCGTCACCGGCGGCGCGTCCGGCATCGGACTCGCCATCGCCCAACTGTTCGCCAAGGAGGGCGCCGCCGTCGAAATCCTCGACCGCAACACGGAAGAAATGGAAAAGGCCGTCGCCTCCATCCAGGCCGAGGGCGGCGACGCCCACGCCACCGCCTGCGACGTCACCGACCATGTCCGCGTCGACGCCGTGTTCGACGAAATTCACTCGCGCCGCGGCCACATCGACATCCTGATCAACAACGCCGGCATCGCCCACGTCGGCAACGCGCTCACCACCACGCCCGAGGACTTCGAGCGCGTCCAGCGCGTCAACGTCTTCGGCGCGGCCAACTGCCTCCGCTCCACGCTCAAGCACATGGTGGCCGACGGCAAGGGCGGCGTCATCCTCAACCTCGCCTCCTGCGTCTCCGTCATGGCTATCAACGACCGCTTCGCCTACGCCACCTCGAAGGGCGCGGTGCTCTCGATGACCTACGCCGTCGCCAAGGACTTCCTGGCCCACAAGATCCGCTGCAACGCCCTGCTCCCGGGCCGCGTGCACACGCCCTTCGTCGACGGCTTCATCGCCAAGAACTACCCGGGGCGCGAAGAGGAGATGTTCGACAAACTGTCGAAGGCGCAGCCCATCGGCCGCATGGCCGAGCCGATCGAGATGGCCTACGCCGCGCTGTTCCTCTGCTCGGACGAAGCGTCCTTTATCACCGGCACCGGCATGCCCGTCGACGGCGGCACGCTCACAATTCGATAAACTCGTAAAGCCATGAAACTCATCCGATTTGGTAACCCCGGCGCCGAGAAGCCCGGGCTGCAACTCGCCGACGGCCGCTGGATTGACGCCTCCGGCTTCGGCTCCGATTACGACGAAGCGTTCTTCGGCGGCGACGGCCTCGCCCGCCTGAAGGCCTGGGCGGACGCCAACGCCGCCACCGCGCCCACCGTCGATCCCGGCACGCGCCTCGGCCCCTGCGTCGCCCGCCCGTCGAAGATCGTCTGCATCGGCCTCAACTACGCCGACCACGCCAAGGAGTCCGGCCTCGACATCCCGAAGGAACCGATCATCTTCTTCAAGAGCACCAGCTCGCTCGTCGGCCCGAACGACGACGTGATGATCCCCCGCGGTTCGGAAAAGACCGACTGGGAAGTGGAACTCGCCTTCGTGATCGGCAAGAAGGCCAGCTACGTCGACGAAGCCGACGCCATGGACCACGTGGCCGGCTACGCGCTGCACAACGACTACTCCGAGCGCGCGTTCCAGCTCGAGCGCGGCGGGCAGTGGGTGAAGGGCAAGAGCTGCGACACCTTCGCGCCGCTCGGGCCGTTCCTCGCCACCGCCGACGAGGTCGCCGACCCGCAGAACCTGAAGTGCTGGCTAAAGGTGAACGGCGTGATGCGCCAGAACTCTTCGACCAACCAGATGATCTTCGGGGTCCGCACGCTGGTCAGCTACCTGAGCCAGTTCATGACGCTGCTCCCGGGCGACGTCATCAGCACGGGCACGCCTCCCGGCGTCGGCCTCGGCTTCAAGCCGCCGATCTTCATGAAGGCCGGCGACGTGGTCGAGCTCGGAATCGAAGGCCTCGGCGAATCCCGCCAGAAGGCCGTCGCGTGGTCTAAGTAGTTTTCGCGTCCGCGATGCCCAGGCGCTCCGGCGCCTGGGCCGGCGCGTAGGCGGTGTGGAACAGCCAGTCCCACAGGGCGAGGGAGATGGCGAAGTTGCGGTTCACCGGCCCGGCCGACGGGTGAACGTGGTGCCAGATGTGCATCTCCGGGCTGTTGATGAGGTACTTGAGCGGGCCGACGTGCCAGCGCAGATTGGCGTGCGCGAAGTGCCCGAGCGTCGTGCTGATCACCGCGCAGCCGAACGTCACCTCCGGCGACATCCCGAGCAGGTTCGCCGGCAGGTAGAGGATCGTCTGGTAGACGACGATCTCGAACCAGTGGAAGCGCCAGTTGCTGAGCCAGTCCATCACCTCGGTCGAGTGATGGGTTTTGTGAAACTCCCAGAGCGCCGGGACGTGATGCAGCGCGAAGTGGACCCACCACTGCAGGAAGTCCTTCACCAGCAGCAGCGCCGCCAGCTGCACCCATTCCGGCATGCGGCCCAGGGCGTTGAGCCCGAGCGGTTCGCGCCAGGCGAGGAACCACGTGCCGCCGTAGACGCGGCCGAGCCAGATGGCGACCAGCGCCCCGACGACCTCGGCGTTGAAGGCGGCGTAGACGATATCGAGCGCGAAGCCCTGCCGCGCCACCGGCTGCGGCCGGCGCGGCCAGAACCGTTCTGCCAGCGTAAACAGCACGCCGGAAAACAGCAGGAAGACCGAATACGGGATCACGCTTCTATTTTACGAAGCGGCCGTCCTTCTGGAGGCGGTAGGTCTCGCCGCGCCAGTCGATGGTGTTGCCGAAGAAGCCGGCCGCCCAGACGGCGAAGCTGAGCAGGTCCTGCAGCGGGATGAGGTACCACTGGCGGCGGCAGAGCGGATCGGCGAGCACGGCGCCGGCGGTCGCGTACCCGGCGGCGGCGCGGATGACGGCCGTGGCCGCCAGCGCGGGCCAGGCGGCGGGGTTGACGGCGACCAGGGCGAGGGCGATGGGCAGCGGGTTGGTGAACAGCTGGCCGACGTAGCCGGCGGGCCGCGAGCGGCGCGTGGACCGGCACCAGCGCAGCCGGTGCGCGAGGTTCTTGCCGAACGGCTGCGCGCCGATGCGGTGCTCGACGATGTAGCGGGAGAGAATGACGCCGAGCCCCTTCGCCGCGGCCTCGTTGCCGAGCACGAAATCCTCGGCGAGGAACTGCTGCAGGTAGGGCCAGCCGCCGACGGCCTCGATGGCGGAGCGCCGAGCGACGATCGTGGGCCCGAGCGCGAACTTAACCCCTTCGAGCATCCGCGCGGTGAGGACGCCGCCGAGGAACTCGGTGTTCATCCCGAGGGCTTCTAGCTTGGACCAGAACGAGGCGCCGGGCACGGCGCGGTAGGGGCAGGTGGCGACGGCGAGCGCGGGGTCGGCGAACTCGCGCGCGACCTGGGCGAGCATGTCGCGGCCGGCGCGGATATCGCTGTCGGCCATGACGAGGAGCGAGTGGCGGGCCTGCTGCGTCATGAGGTGCAGGCTCCAGCTCTTGGCGTTGGGCCAGGGGGGCTCGCCGGTGAGGATGAGCCGGGAGGGGACGCGCGGGTATTCGGCCTGCAGCCGGGTGACGAGCGCGTGCGCCGGGTCGGCTTCGGTGCGCATGGCGAACAGGAGCTCGAAGTCCGGGTAGTCCTGTTCGAAGAAGCCGCGCAGGTTCTCTTCGAGCCCGTCGTCGAGGCCGGAGAGCGGCTTCAGGACGGAGATGGACTCGTGGTTTGGCGCAGCCGGAACCGGCTGCGCCAGATAGCGGCGGCTGGCGACGATGGCCAGCGCGCAATAGACCCAGGAGCCCAGGAGGAGGGCTCCCAGAACGAGGCTAGTCGTTA
>CAYMTH010000024.1:3582-13252 GCA_964393235.1 uncultured Solibacteraceae bacterium
AGCAGGACCCCGACCTGGTTGACCTCGACGACCTCGCGGAACTCGGCGAGCGGCTTGACGCCCTGGTCGCCGTGTTTGCGGTGGCGCACGGAGACGGTGCCGTTTTCGGCTTCGCGGCCGCCGACGACGAGCATGTAGGGGATCTTCTGCAGCTGAGCTTCGCGGATCTTGAGGTTGACCTTTTCGTTGCGGTCGTCGAAGTAGACGCGGACGCCCGCGGCTTCGAGTTCGGCGACGACCTGTTTGGCGTAGTCGTTCTGCTTGTCGGTGATCGGCATGACGGCGACCTGGACGGGGCTGAGCCAGACCGGGAAGACGCCGGCATAGTGTTCGACCAGGATGCCGAAGAAGCGTTCGACCGAGCCGAACAGGGCGCGGTGAACCATCAGCGGCTGGTGCTTCTTGCCGTCCTCGCCGATGTACTCGAGGTTGAAGCGGCGCGGGAGGGTGAAGTCGAACTGGACGGTGGAGAGCTGCCAGAGGCGGCCGATGGCGTCGACGAGCTTGACGTCGATCTTGGGGCCGTAGAAGGCGGCTTCGTCGGCGACGACGGTCGCCTCGATACCGAGCTTTTCGACGGCGCGACGGAGGGCGTTTTCGGCCAGCTGCCACTGGTCGGGCGAGCCGTCGTACTTGCCGGAGGCGCCGCCGTCCCAGGTGGAGATTTCGGCCTTGTACTTATCGAAGCCGAAGGTGTGGAGGGTTTCCTGCGCGAACTCGAGGCAGGAGATGATCTCCTGTTCGATCTGTTCGGGGGTGCAGAAGATGTGCGCGTCGTCCTGCGTGAAGCCGCGGACGCGCATGAGGCCGTGCATGGTGCCGGAGCGTTCGTAGCGGTAGACGGTGCCGAGTTCGCCGAGGCGCTGGGGCAGGTCGCGGTAGGAGTGCGGCTTGCGGGCGTAGACGAGGATGTGGCACGGGCAGTTCATCGGCTTGAGCTGATATTCGGCGTCATCGAGGTCCATGACGGTGAACATGTTCTCGCGGTAGAAGCCGAAGTGGCCGGAAGTTTTCCACAGGTCGACGCGGGCGACGTGGGGGGTGTAGACGAGCGAGTAGCCGCGCTTGAGGTAGGCTTCGCGCATCCAGTCCTCGAGGGTCTTGCGGATGATGCCGCCCTTGGGGTGGAAGAAGACGAGGCCGGGGCCGGCGAGTTCCTGGATGGAGAAGAGGTCGAGTTCGGCGCCGATCTTGCGGTGGTCGCGGCGCTTGGCCTCTTCGATGCGGGCGAGGTGCTCGTCGAGCTCCTTCTGGGAGAAGAAAGCAGTGCCGTAGATGCGCTGGAGCTGTTTGCGCTTTTCGTCACCCTTCCAGTAGGCGCCCGCGATCGACAGGAGCTTGAAGGCCTTGATCTTGGAAGTGGACGGGACGTGCGGTCCGCGGCAGAAGTCGATGAAGTGAGGGCCGAGGGTGTATTCGGAGAAGACTTCGTCGGCGCGCTCGGCGATGAGTTCGCACTTCATCCACATTTCGCCGTACTTCTGCAGGCCCTCGTCCTTGCGGGTGAGGATGCGGTCGTAGGGGAGGTTGCGCGCCTGGATTTCGCGCATCTTGGCTTCGATTTTTTCGAGGTCCTCGGGGGTGAAGGGGGTGGGACGGTCGAAATCGTAGTAGAAGCCGGTGTCGATGGGGGGGCCGATGCCGAGCTGGGTTTCGGGGTAGAGCTCAAGGACGGCGGCGGCGAGGAGGTGAGCAGTGGAGTGCCGGTAGACCTCGAGCGCCTCGGGGTTCTTGTTGGTGAGGATCTCGAGGGAGGCGTCGGCGTCGAAGGGGCGGGTGAGGTCCCAGAGGACGCCGTTGACGCGGGCGACGATGGCGGCTTCGGCGAGGCGCGGGGAGATGGACTCGGCGACATCGAGGGGCCGGGCGCCGGCGGGGACGTTTTTCTGGCTGCCGTCGGGCAGGGTGATGGCGAAACTGCTCATAATGTTGAGAAAAGAGGAGGGACGGCGCGAGGAAGGTGAATCGTTTCCGCCGTTTGGCTCATCCTCCAGTATATGCTGATCGCGAAGGCGGCCGACGACTTCGGGAAGGCTCCGGGAGGAGCCGGCGCCGGCTGTTATAGTAGGCAAGAGACTAGAATGGACGCGATCAACGGCAGCGGTGGCGGCTTCGACGAAGCCGCGCTGGTAGAGAAGGCCCGCACGGGCGACGATGCCGCATTCGCGGCCCTGGTCCGGCAGTAGGAGCCCAAGGTTTACCGGCTGGCGCGCAACATTACTCAAAACGACGAAGACGCCGAAGACGTGCTGCAAGAAGCATTTCTGAAAGCGTACACGCATCTGGACAACTTCCACGGGGATTCGAAGTTCTACACGTGGATTGTGCGGATCGCGGTGAACGAGGCGTTGATGAAGCTGCGGAAACGCCGCGGCGACAAAGTAGTTTCTCTCGACGAGGAGATCGAGTTGGGCGAGGAGGCGGTGACCCGGGAGATAGCCGTTTGGGACGGCAACCCGGAGCAGACCTACTCGCAGGAGGAACTACGGGTGTTATTGGACGAGGCGATTCAGAGTCTGAAGCCTACGTTCCGGTCCGTGTTCCAGTTACGGGACGTGGAAGAGTTGTCGACCGAAGAGACGGCCGAGGCGTTAGGGCTGTCGGTGCCGGCGGTAAAGAGCCGGTTGCTTCGGGCCCGCTTGCAACTTCGCGAGCGGTTAACGCGCCAATTCAAGCGGAAGGGAGATGACGCGTTTGCTTACCTGTAAACAGCTTTTAAATGAGCTAAACGCCTATCTCGACGAAACGACCAGTCCGGAAGAACGTGAGCGGTTACAGCAGCACATCAACGAGTGCCCGAACTGCTGGGTGGTAGTGGACACGACGCAGAAGACGCTGCGGGTGTACAAGGGGCAGGAGCCGCTGGCGGTACCGCCGGACGTCTCCGAACGGTTGATGGCGGCGCTCCAGCGGAAGATGGCCGAAAAACGCGGGCGCTGCTAGCTCCGCAGGTTTCGCCAGGGTTCCGTTGGGTTATCCCCGAAATCGACCCTTTGTTTTCAACAACTTTTGGGTTATCCCGTGAATTCAGGTCTCTTGGGGGTTCCCTGGGGACGAGATGGGGCCGGCCGCGGAACCTGACTCTCAAAACGGAGTCTACCACGGCCGCACCAAGCAATCGCGCGGTCGATTCTCGCAAGTTGTTGATTTCAGGGAAAATCGAGTTCCGGCAAGACGTGTGAACGACTCACGCGGCTAGCGCAGATTCCGGGTATAGGTGACACCCTCTGGGCCGAGCGCGATGCGGTCGGAGAAGGACGGCGACTCGATGAGGAAGACGCCGGGTTCGGGTTCGGTGAAACCGGCAATGGCGGGTTCGGCCTGGAACGGTTCGAGCAGGGCGGCGAAGCGGGCGGACTCGGCGTTGCGGCGGGCGAGGACGTAGGGAACGGGGACGCGAAGGTCCGGGCCGAGCCCCTGGCCGGTGACGACCGTGGTCTCCGGCGCCGCCAGCATGGTGACGCGGAGGCTGCGGAAGGCGTCCTCGAAGCCGGCGGCGAGGTGTTCGGCGTCGCCGTAGACGAGGGTGAAGTCGTCGAAGTACCACTGGCCGGAGGAGGGGCCGCCGGCCGTCTGGTCGATGGCGATGACGATGTTGCGGACGGGACCGTCGAAGACGCCGTCGTTGTCGCCGCCGAAGTGGCTCCACTTTTCGGGATTCTTGACCTCGACCTGCTTCCAACCGGACCAGGTGACGTTGCCGGTGTTGATGACGAAGTTCTCGCCGGTGGAATCGAGGAGGCGGAGGGTGAGGCGGTGGTTGGAGCCGTCACCGTAGACCTGCACCTTGAGCGCCGAGGGCACACCGGCGGGCACGTTGGCGAGATTGGGCGTGGTGAGGAGGATGTAGCCGGGGCCGTTGAAAGCATAGTTCGCGCGGGCGGAGACGCGGCCGGTAGCGGCCTGTTCGGTGGTGACGGCGAAGCGGCCCGAGACGGTGGCGGTGGAGTTCCAGGTGGTGCCGTAGGGGAGGGGCGCGGTGGGGGTGCCGTCGAAGGTGAGGGTCCACGGAGCGTCCGTGCGGGCGGCGGTGTTGTTGGTCAGGTGCTGGTAGCCGTTGGCCTGCGGGAAGCCGGAGAAGGGTTCGAGGGGCAGGCCGGTCCGGGGCGCGCCGGGGTTGTGATAGGCCCAATCGAAGGTATGGGCCTTGCCGTCGGTGGCGGTGGCTTCGGAGATATCGAGCGTGTATTCGGCGGTATGGACGAGGGTCCGCTTGAGGTTCGCCTGCGGGTAGGCGGGACCGGCGGTGGCCGAGACGGCGGTGAAGCCATCGCCGGGCTGGAACCAGAGGAGTTCGCCGGTGGCTTCGTTCTGGCGGGACTCATCGACGGAGATCGTGTTGTGGGCGATGGTCATCTTGTCCCAGGTGTTGTGAGTGGGTGCGGTGTAGGACTGGGTGCCGGGATCGATGGCGAGGGGGCCGCCGAGGGCGTACGACGCGATGCCGAGCTTGTCGTAGTGGCCGTGGCCCCCGCCGTGGGGGCCGAACTTCATGATGACGGTGTGGTCCCCGGCGGAGGGGCGGAGGACGGCGTAGCCGGCGTCGCGAAAGAGGTAGCTTTCGAGCGGGGCCTTTTCGGTGGGCGGGAGTTCGGGGGCGCCGAACAGGAGCGCGTTGCGGCCGCGGGTGCGGCGGCCGAGGACGTTCATCAGCGCGGCGTCGCGGGTACGGCCAAAGGCGTATTCGTAGAGGCCATCCTGGGAGAAGAGATTGAGCGCGCCGGTATCGTTGAACATGGGCAGGCTGCCATCGGGGAAGATGAGGCGGCCGGGGGTCTGGAAGAGGGCGAGAAGTTTGGGCTCCTCCGACCAGAGGTCGATGCCGTTACGGGCGGCCATTTCGGCGGTACGGGTGAGGGCGTCGAGGGCGTAGAAGTGATAGCCCCAGGCGCCTTCGTACCAGAAGCCTTCGCCAAGGACTGAGTTCTTCATCTGGGCGCGGAAGGAGGCGAGGGCGAAATCGGTGAGGCCGGAATCGGCGAGGGCGAAGCCGACAGCGGCGAGGGCGGCGTTGTGCCAGCTTTGCCAGTTGGAGATGCCGGCGTCGTAGGCGCGAACGGTGGAGGCGGAGGGGCGGAGGAGGTTGGTTTCGATGTTCTGCTTCTGGTCGTCGGAGAGGGTTTCGCGAACGAGGTCGTAGGCCCAGGCGATATCGATGAGCCAGATGGACTCGTCGAGCGTCTGGGCGTAGGCGCGGGCGGCGGAGCGGGTGGTGCGGTTGTTGGTGTCGTGGAGCTTGTAGGACGGGTAAAGGCGGGCGTATTCGGTGAGGATCCAGGCAGCCTTTTCGGCGTGGGCGGGGTCGCGGGAGAGTTGGAAGGCGAGGCCGAGGTCGCGGGCGGCGGCGGCGAGGTCGTTGTGGCGGTCGGAGAGCACGACCTGGTCATAGGGCCAGCCGGTGACGACTTTGCCGTCGACGGGACAGCGGTGGGTGCTCGGAGGGCGGAACTCGAGGCGGACGCCGTGCACGGGGCAGACGTAGTGGTGCCACCACTGGCCGCCCTCTTCGGGGACGGCGAGCTGGCGAAGGCCGAACTTGGTGAGATGCGGCTGGGGCCAGGTGGCGGCGGTCTGGAGGATCGAGTCTCGCGCGGCGGCGGCCCAGGGCTGTTGTCCGGCGAGTTCGAGGACGCGGGCGCGGTCGGATTCCGAGAACAGGAGGGAGGGCTGGGCGGAGAGCGTGAGAACGAAGAGGGGGAAGAGAGCGCGGGTCATGGGGGACCTCTGCTCTCATCGTCTCACGGATGCGTCCGGCCGCCACCGCGTCAGAAGAACAGCTTGAGGCCGAGCTGCACGATACGGGGCATCTGCGCGGTTTCGGTGACGGTGCCGAAGGCGGTGGAGGACGGCGTGGTGTTTGGCGGCGAGAACTGGCTGTGATTGAAGGCGTTGATGAACTCGGCGCGGAACTGGAGGTAGATGCGTTCGGTGAAGTAGGTGTTCTTGATGACCGAGATATCCCAGTTGTTCATACCGTCGGCGCGGATGCCGGTGAAGCGGCTGGGCATGTAACGGATGTTTGAGGCGAGCTGACGCGCGGCGTTGCGTTCGAAGCCGGCATCGGTATTGAACCAGCGGCCGATGGTGCGCTGGCCGTTGGGGATGGGGATGGACTTCAGATCGCCGAAGAAGATGGCGTTGCCGAAGCCGAGCGGGGCGCCGGACTGGAACTGATAGATGCCCTGGACCTGCCAGCCGCCGAGGATCGCGTTGGCGGGAGCGGGGGCGGCGGAGCCGAACTTCTTGCCGCGGCCGAAGGGGATTTCCCAGATGCCGCTGGCGACGAGGCGGTGGGTTCGATCCTGATCGCTGACGACGTATTCGGGGTTGGCGTCGACCTCGTTGAGGTAGCCGGTGCCTTCCATGAACTTGGACCAGGTGTAGGACATCATGAGCGTGTAGCTCTGCGAGAAGCGCTTTTCGAGGCGGGTCTGGAGCGAGTGGTAGTTGGAGTAGCCGTCGTTATTGGTGACGGAGACGCCGGTGAACTGCGGGAAGGGCCGGAGGAGCTGGCCGCGGGTGGTATTGGCGCCGGCGAGGCCGGTGCCGGGCAGGAGCGGGAAGAAGGGATTGGGAATGGCGCGGGAGAGCGCGTCGATCGTGGGCTGGTCGCGGGTGAGGGAGGTGCTCAGGTACTGCGCCGGGATGGGGTTGACGGAACGGGAGATGCGGAGGTCATCGGAAGACGCGCCGACGTAGGCAAGTTCGAGCGCCATGTCCTTGAGGATTTCGCGCTGCAGGGAGAACTGCCAGCGGTGGGCGTAGGGGGTGCGGAGGTTGGAGTTGAAGAAGCTGACGCCCTGGCCGGCGAAGGTGAGGAGGCCCTGGGCGGTGCCCTGCGGACGGTCGATGCCGCCGGGGTAGGGATTGGCGGTGTTGGCGAGGAAGGTGACGCCGTTGTTGGTGGAGGGAACGATCTGGGTGCGGCGGGAGAAGCCGGACTGATTGACGGTCTGGCGGTCGAGATCGTAGAAGCGGCCGAAGCCGCCGCGGAGCGCGGTGCGGCGGTCGAGCTGGTAGGCGAAGCCGAAGCGCGGGGAGAAGTTGTTGCGGTCGGCGTTCCAGAGGCCGCGGGGTTCGCCGTTGACGCCGGCGAAGGTGAGGCCGCCGGGGACGCGGAAGTTGGCGGCGGCGACTTCGGGGATGGGGGAGCGGGCGTAGTTGGCCTTGGCGGCGGCTTCGAGGGGGCTGGAGACGGCGGTGTCAAAGCCGCGGACGGTGCGATTGAAACGCTCCGTGGTGGGCAGGCCGAGTTCGTAGCGGAGGCCGAGGGTGAGGGTAAGTTTGGGGCTGATTTTCCAGTCGTCCTGGAGGTAGCCGCCGGAGACGAGCGCCTGCTGGGCGTAGGTGTCGTTGAAGTCGAGGTAGCCGCCGGTGGGAAGGCCGAGGAGGAACGAGGCGAGCGTCTGGCCGTGCGGGGCGGTGGGGGAGTTATCGAGCGGGCCGCGGGTCCAATCGGCGGCGTAGTCGAAGCGGCCGGAGTTAAGGCCGAGGTTGATGGAGTAGTCGCGGTAGACGCGGTATTCGTAGCCGTACTTCAGGGAGTGATTGCGGATGATGTGGGTGACGTTGGCGGCGACGGAGTGGATGTCGCGGGAGGCCTTGGAGACGCCGGCGGGGCTGAGCGGGGCGTAGCCGCCCACATTGAAATTGGGGAGGGAGATGGACTTGGGATCGATGGAGGAAACCTGGGCGACGTAGGCGTCGGAGAAGCCGAGGGCCTTGATGTCGGTGCCCATGGAGCGGGGGTCCTGGTTGTCGAAGTACTTGGTGTAGCTGTAGCGGGAGTTGAGCAGGAGATTGGGGCGGAAGACGTAGACGTGGTCGAAGCCGGCGCCGAGGTTGCGGCGGAAGTAGAGCGTGCCGTAGGCGTCGTTGCCGTAGCGGTTCTCGGTGTCGGAGCGGCGGCGGTTGGCGTCGCCGCGGACGAAGAAGCGGTTCTTTTCCGAGATATTGTGGTCGACGCGGAAGACGTGGCTCCAGAAGTCGTCGATGTCGGGAACGAGGATGGTGTAGTTGTTGGAGCCGTCGCGGGTGCCGGGGAGGTTGGCGTTGGGGAAGTATTTGAGGACGTTTTGGGAGAGCGAGGAGATGCGGCTGGGCGGAATGATGTTGCCGGGGAGGGGCTGGCGGGAGTAGCGGCCGTTGGGTGCGGCGGCGATGGTGGCGGGGTCGTAGATCTGGTAGTTGGCGCCGGCGGTGAGGAGTTGGGAGAAGTCGCCGCGGCGGTTGGCATCGGTGGGTACGGAGGTCGTTACGGTCTGGCGGGGGAAGGTGTCTTTGATGCCCTCGTAGCCGTACATCCAGAACGATTTGTTGCGGCCGTCGTAGAGATGGGGGATGTAAATGGGGCCGCTGGCGGAGCCGCCGAAGCGGTGCTGGCGGATGTTGGCGCGGGCCTGGCCGGAGAGCTTGTTGAAGTAGCTGTTGGCGTTCATGACGGGGTTCTGGAAGAACTCGTAGAACTGGCCGTGGAGGTTGTTGGTGCCGGCCTTGAGGCTGACGTTGACGACGGCGCCGGAGGCGAAGCCGTTGGCGGCATCGAAGGTGGCGGTCTGAATCTTGAACTCTTCGACGACGCCGGCGGGAGGGATGTAGGCGACGTTGCCGCCGGCGCCGGTGGTATTGGGCGCGCCGTCGAGCGTGAACTCATTGGTGCCGCTGCGATTGCCGCTGATGGCGAGGGCGGAGGGCGAGGCGTTGTCAAATGGCCGGGACCAGCCGCCGGTGGAGAGGTTCATGACGCCGGGGCTGAGGCTGGAGAGCATGATGGGGTTGCCGTCTTTGAGCGGGAGTTCGGAGACGCGGCGCTGATCGACGACGGTGCCGAGGGAGGCGGAGGCGGCATCGACGAGGGGGGCGTCGGCGGTGACGCTGACGGTCTCCGTGGCGGCGCCGACGGTGAGGGTGACGTTGAGGGTGATGCGGTCGTTGACCTGGACGCCGATGCCGTCGCGGATCCAGCGTTTGAAGCCGCCGGCTTCGACCTCGACCTTGTAGGCGCCGGGGAGGAGGAAGGGGACGAGGAAGTCACCGGTCTGGTTGGTGGCGACGGAGGTGGAGACGTTGGTGGCGGTGTTGGTGGCGCGGACGGTGGCCTCGGCGACGACGGCGCCGGAGGGATCGGAGACGCGGCCCTGGATCTGGCCACGGGAGTCCTGGGCGGACAGGGTTGCGGTGAACAGTAGGGAAAAAGCGATTAGCCGCGCGGTTTGCATGGCCTGAGACTATATCAAAACGGGACGCGGAAGATGGAGGCCGCGCGGCGCTTTATTTGAGGACGAGGCGATAGTAGAGCCGCCAGAGCTGCGCGAAGGTGGTGGCGAGGGAACGGACGCGGAAGAACTGGGAGCGGCCGTGGTGGCGAGGGTAGTGGGAGACGGGGATTTCGACGACGCGGGCGCCGCTCGATTCGAGCTTGCGCACGAGTTCGACGCAGATGGTGCCGCTCGAGGATTCGAGGTGGGCGCGTTCGAGCAGGGAACGGCGGATGAGGCGGAAGTCGCAGTCGATATCGCGGAGGCGAACGCCGAACAGGAAGCGGGCGAACTGGTTATAGCAGGCGCCGATTACGATGCGGTGCCAGGGGTCCTGGCGGCGGATCTTGTAGCCGTTCACGAGGCCGACGTCGGGCCAGACGGCGTCGAGGAGTTTCGGCAGTTCGCCGACG
>CAYMTH010000024.1:13322-15261 GCA_964393235.1 uncultured Solibacteraceae bacterium
CCTGTCGCAGGGACTCGAGCACCTCCGCGGTGTTGTCGGCGCTGCCGTCGTTAACGACGATGACTTCAAAATCGGCGGTGGAACGATCGAGGACTTCGAAGGTGCGTCCGATCAGAGCGGGAAGGGACGGCGCGTCGTTATAGGCGGGGAAAAAGACGCTCAGGCCGTAGGGGAACGCAACGGTGGTTGAGGGGCGGTCCAACGGGATGGCGCTTGCGGTTTGCGGCATGGCGTGTCGGAAAAGTTGAATGTAATCGAAGCCGGCAGCCGCTGTCGCACCAGTTCGGCGGCGCTGTGAAGGCCGAGCTTGTCCATAATGCGGGAGCGGTGTGTTTCCACGGTATGGAGGCTGAGGTTGAGCAGCGCGGCGATTTCCTTGTTGCTGTTGCCTTCGGCGAGCAACTGATAGACGTGGCGCTCGCGGTCGGTGAGAAGTTCGAAGCGGTCGTCGGGGACCATCCCGCGGCGGATCGCATCGGGACCGCGGCGTTGGACCAGGCGGTCGACCTCCGGGCTCAGAAAGCGTTCCCCGCGGCGGACGGCATCGATCGCGGCGATGAGTTCCTGTTCGACGCAGTCCTTGAGGACGTAGCCGCGCGCGCCTTCGCGGATGGCTCGCAGGACATAGCGTTCGTCGGCGTGCATGCTGAGCATGAGGACGGCCATGCCGGGCGCGATGCGACGCAGTTGAGCGAGGGCTTCGAGGCCGTTGAGGCCCTTCATACCGACATCGAGGATGGCGAGGTCGGGCTCGTAGCGGGCGGCGAGGTCGATCGCCTCGGTGCCGGAGCCGGCCTCGGCGACGACACGAAAATCGGAGCGGGTTTCGAGAATACGGCGGAGGCCCTGACGGACCAGGGTGTGATCATCCGCGAGAAGAATTCGGTACTGCATGAGCCTCCTGAAGTTTACCGGTGGGGACGGGCAGAATGAGCGCGATGCGAGTTCCGGCGCCGGGCCGGGAGTCAACGGCCAGTGTCCCGCCGAGGGTTTGCGCGCGCTCCTTCATGCCGAGGATGCCGGTGCCGCGCGAAGGGAGCCCGCGACGGTCGGTGGCAAAGCCGCAGCCATCGTCGGAAATCTCGAGCGAAACGCGGTCGTCCTGGTGGCGCAGCACGACATGGACATTTGCGGCCTGGGCATATTTTTCGCAGTTATTGAGCGCTTCCTGGGCGATGCGAAACACACAGGTCTTGATAGCGTCGGGGAGATGCTCGCCGACTTCGGCGCCGTCGAAACGGTACGAGATGCCGCTGCGGCTGGAGAAGCGTTCGAGGTGCCACTGCAAGGCGGGGCCGAGGCCGAGGTCGTCGAGCAGGGACGGCCGGAGCATCAGCGAGATATCGCGAACCATCTGCACGGTGCGTTCGGCGAGATGGCGGGCGCGAGTGAGGCGTTCCGAAGTGTCGGGATCGGAGACCCGCTGAATGGCTTGCGAGATCTCCATGCGAAGAGCGGTGAGGGTCTGGCCGACCTCGTCGTGCAACTCCTGCGAAAGGCTGCGGCGCTCCTGTTCCTGAATCTCGAGGAGGCGGGCGGAGAGGTTTTCGAGTTCGTGATTCGCGGTGGCGATGGCCTCGTAGCTCGCCTGGCGGTCGCGTTCCAGGCGGCTCGCGTAGCGGATGGTGAGGACAGCGATGCAGCCGCCGAGGAGGAGGGCAACGACGAGGAGGATACTGAGACGTCCGGCGGCGGCGGCGCGTTCCGCGTCGTAGCGGGACTGGGCATCGACGAGCTCCTGGCGAACCGTGGAGCGGAAGTCCTCGAAAAGGCTCAGGAGCCTGAGGCGGCGGGGAATCACGACCTCCTCGATGAAGATGTTCGGCGGGTCGAGAGCTTCACCGCCGGGGCGGGCGATGCGACGCAGTTCGGCGATGTAGTCGCGGAAGCCGGCCTCGAGGGCGAGTTCCTGGAAACGTTCCGGCGCATTCCGGCGCAG
>CAYMTH010000024.1:15271-19913 GCA_964393235.1 uncultured Solibacteraceae bacterium
GATGTCGAGATAATGCAGGCCGCTGCGCTCCAGTTCTTCGAGTTGCGAGGCGAACCTTTCGCGGGCCGCGGGACCGCGCTCAATGAAGTAATCGCGGGCGTAGATGCCGCCCAACCAGACGGTACGGCGGGCGGAGGTGATGGCATCGTCCTGCAGGACGAACCGCCGGTGCGCGGCGGCCTGACGTTCGCCGCCGGCCTGCTGGAGCGCGGCGGCTTCGAAAGTCGAATAGACGAGCAGGGCGAGAATGATGGCGAATCCCACGCCGAGCGCCTGCGTGCTGGTCAGCTTTTTCATTCCGATCCTACACCGATAGTGACAGAGTACACTGATGAGTATGTGTAGGGGGGGCGATACAGAATCGTTTGTATTGTTCCAGCCAAATGGGAAACGCTCTACTGGAGCAAATCGTGACCGGGGAAAAATCTGTCATCCTTCACTCTGCGTGTGCGGAGCGGGGGCCGTTCGCGCGGCCGACGCTCCGCCCGATTTTGCTGGCTGGATTCCTACTGTCCGCGCTGGCGGTGCTGCCCTACCTTCCCGTCCTGTCGCAACCGTTTATTTCCGACGATTACATTCAAATTGCGCTGGGCCGGAAGTACGGGTCCGTAGACTCCTGGGGCGCGCTGCTGAACGACGCGCTGTACCGATGCCGGGCAACGTCGATCGTGATGACGCTGTGGACCGAGCGGCTATTCGGCACATCGCCGGCGCCGTTTTACGCGACAAGTGTTCTGATGCATGTTCTGAACACGCTGCTGGTCTGGGTTTGTGGATGGCGACTGGGATTGGGCCTTTGGCGGAGTTGGGCGGCGGCGGCTTTTTTCGGCGTTTACCTGGGACATCAGGAAGCGGTGATGTGGTATGCGGCGCTCCCGGAACTGCTGGTTTTTTTCTTTAGCGGCCTGTTTTTGCTGAGCTGGGACAGTTATGCTCGGCGCGGCGGCGCTCGGGACTATGCACTGGCGGCGCTGTGGTTCGTGCTGGCGCTGGGCTCCAAAGAGTCGGGTGTGGTGCTGGCGCCGGCGGCGGCGCTGCTGGCGTGGTGGCGCGGGCGAAGCATTCTGACGGCGGCGCCGCTGGCGGCGTTGTCGGCCGCGTATGCGTGGGCGATCTTCGCGGCAAAGGCGGACCATCTGCACCTGAACGACGGTACGTTCTCCCTGCACGCACCGTTCCTGGCCACGTGGGCGCGCAGCATGGGGCGAATGTTCTGGGTGTGGGCGCTGCTGGGCACTCTGGCCGTGGCGGCGTGGCGACGGCCGCTTTGGCGCGGGTTCCGGCTTCCGCTGGTGTGGATGAGCATCGCGCTGCTGCCCTATTCTTTCCTTCTCTACATGCCGGTGATTCCGAGCCGGCACACTTACCTGGCGAGCGCTGGCCTGGGGTTCGTCGTGGCGGCCGGGTTCGCGGCGGCGCGTTGGAAGTTCCGGACGCGGCGCTGGGTGCTGCCGGCGCTGGCCCTGCTGTGTGTAGCGCATCACACCGGGTACCTCTGGACGAAGAAGCGAACGCAGTTCCTGCGGCGGGCCGAATCGACGGAGCAACTGGCGCAAGTGGCGAGGGAAACCGACGGGCTGATTTATGTGACCTGTTTCCCGTACGCGCAGGAGGTGGCTGAGCAGTTGTTGATCATTCGTCTGGGCCAGTCGCCCGCGCGGCTGGTCTTTACGAAGACGGCACCACCGGGCGTGGTGACCTACTGCACGCCGGATCCCTGAGCCGCGCGGCGCGGGCCGATCCGCTCGAAGGGGATGCGCGTGTGCGGCGCTCCGGGCGGGGGGGTGTAGGCGCCGGTAGCGGGATTGAAGAACGAAGCGTCCGGGAGCACGGTATTGTCGCCGACGGCGGTGACGAAGGGCTGCGCGGGTTTCAGGACGACAACGCCTTCGCCCGCGATCAGATTGCGGCGGATGGTATTGCCCTCCGGCGGCGCGCCGCCGGGCTTTTCGAAATAGGGCAGGACCGTGCGTAACTCGGGGTATTTCTCCAGGAAATGGGGCGCCTCGAGCACTTTCGGCTTCATGATGTTGTAGACCATGTTCTGCCAGACGGGGCGGGAGTCGATGCCGCGCGCGTCGACGCGGACGGCCGGATGGCAGGCGACGAAGACGTTATCCTCGATGCGGTTGTCGCGGCCGCCGCCGACGAAGGCGCCGAACTTCAGGTTGTGGAAGATGTTGCCCTGGACGGTGACGCCGGAGGCGCAATCATCGAGATAAACGGCCATGGAACCGAAGCCGAAACCGCCGAGATCGTGGATGTAGTTGTGGCGGATGACGGTGCCGCGTTCGGTGTAGTCGCGGCCGATGTAGATAGCGCCGACGTCGCCGGTTTCGAGCGCGAGGTGGTGGATGTTGTTGAACTCGACGATGTGATCATTGCCGGTCATGAGAATGCCGGCGTGCGGCGCGTCGTGGATATGGTTGTGGGCGACGCGATTGCCGACGCCGTTGAGCTTTACGGCGGGATTGTAGGTGCGCACCCACTGGCCCATGTGATGAATGTCGCAGTCCTCGACGCGGTGGCCGGCCGCGGTGAGGGTGGCGCGGTCGCCGCCGGTGATCTCGATGGCCGAATCGCCGGTGTGGGAGATCTCGCCGCCGGTGACGGCATGGCCGCGGCCGCCGTCGACGATCACGCCGACGCTGCCGATGTTGCGCACGCGGGCATCGCGGACCGTGACGGCTTCGCCGCGTTCGATCACGATGCCGTGGCCGCGCGTCGCTTCGATCTGAAAGCCCGTGAAGGTGATGCCGCGCGCGTCCTTCACCTGAAGCACCGGAGTGTCGAGACGGGAGAGGAAGACCTCGGCTTTGCGGGGATCGGCGGGCGGCCAGAAATAGATCCGGTTATTGGCGGTGTCGAGGTAGAACTCGCCCGGTTGATCGAGCTCCTCGAGCACGTTCAGGAAGTAGTAGCGCTGCCCTTTGCGGAAGCCGTAGAGCCCATGCGGCGGCGCGGTGAGGACGTCGCGCGTGGCCGGATCGAGCTTCGTGACGCGCTCATAGCTGTCGGCCCAGTCCCAGGACCAGTAGCCGTGCACCCAGATGTTCGCGTCGGGCTTCCAGCGCGTGGGCCGATCACCTTCGAAGCGGAATCCGAAGGGCAGGCGGCCGAGGCGGCGGCCGTGGCCGTCGTCGGGGGCGTCGGCATCGAGCGACTCGCCGATCCGCGTGAACTCGCCGTTGGGCCAGCGGGCGACGGTCATGCGTTCGCCGTTGAAGAACAGCTCGGAGTGGGCGGCCTGGCGCGCGCGGCCGAAGCCGCGGGCGGAGAGCGCGCCGATGCCGTCGACGCGGTGGACGCGCACATGGCGGCGGGCCTCCGGCGTCAGGCGCTCAAGCACGGCGGCATCGCGGACCGGGCGCCAGTCGCGCAGCGCGACGCCGCCGATTAGGCGGGCGCCGGGCTCGGCGCGATAGACGGTGCCCGCGGGGTCGCGCCCGTCGAAAGCGATGGAGTGATCGGCGAAATAGAGGCCGGGTTTGAGCACGACTTCGCCGGGCTTGGCGCTGGCGCGAAGCTGGTCGCGCGCGGCCTCAAACGCGCGGACGCCGCCGGCGGGCGTCACGACGATGGCGGCGGAGAGCAGGAGGGCGGAAAACATTCTACTAGCAGCATATAAGTGATAAACTTTGGCCGCATGCCAATGACGCGCCGCGACCTGTTGAAATCGATGCCGCTGTTCCCCGCCCTCGCCGCCACGGCGGCGCCGCTGCAGGGCAAAGTGAAGATCACCGCGATCCACGCAATGGCGATCCAGAGCATCGCCGGCAACTGTCTGATCCGCATCGACACCGACGCGGGCATCTCCGGCTACGGCGAAGCCGGCGCGACGGGGCCGATGGCTCGGGCGCGCATCGCCACGATGCAGCAGCACCTCATCGGCAAAGACCCGCTGGCGATCGAGGTCCACTTCCACAATCTGACGACGCTGATGCACACCTACATGGCTCACATCCCGACGATCAGCGGCATCGACATAGCGCTGTGGGACCTGGCGGGCAAGATCCTCAACCGGCCGGTGAACGTGCTGCTGGGCGGCCCGTTCCGCGACGCGATTCCGATGTACTCGCACGGGATCGGGCTGAACATGCTGGACAAGGGTTCCTGCCGCGACTGGGCGGGGCGCATCAAGGCCGCGCCGGAGGGCTTCAACACTTTTAAGATCGGCATTGACTCGACGCTCGGCGTGCCATCGGCGCGCTACGCGGTGACGCTGACAAGCCAGCAATTGCGCAACGTGGCGCGCGCGTACATGAACGTGCGCGAGGCCGTCGGCGAGGACATCGACATCGCCGTCCACTGCCACAACGAACCGGACACGCCGAGCGCGATCGCGATCGCCAAGGCGATCGAACCGATGAACCCGCTGTTCCTGGAAGACCCGATCAACGTGCCGCACCACGAGGGCTGGGCGGCGTTGAAGCGGTCGACGCGGATTCCGATCCTGACCGGCGAGAAACTCGAAATGCTGCGGGGTTTCAAGCCGTTCATCGACGCGCAGTCGTGCGACATCATCCACCCGGATCTTGCCTTCTGCGGCGGATTCACGGGCGCGCGCAAGATCGCCGACTATGCGTATCAGACGCGCACGCCGGTGGCGCTGCACAACGTGGGATCGATCGTGCTGACCTAC
>CAYMTH010000025.1:0-1829 GCA_964393235.1 uncultured Solibacteraceae bacterium
ACGACGCCGCCGGGGTGCGCGACGGGCGGGCCGGCGGGCGGGGCGGCGAGCGGGGTTGACCAGGACGGGGCTAGCTGCTGGGCAGAGAGGCCGGCGATGCCGAGGAGGACGGCGAGACAGGTGCGCATGAATCCCTATCCAGGGTACTGCGGGTCATGCGGGAGACGGCAATGGCCATGAGGATGAAGCCGATGCAGACGTGGTCGATGACGTTGGAGACGCCGTTGGGGTGGATGGCGAACTTGATGGTCGCGATTACGACGGCGGACCAGGTGAGGAGGTTGAGAAGGCGGGCGGTGTCGTCCTTGTATTTGACGACGTAGTAACCGAAGACGAAGGATCCGAGGACGGCGGCGGTATAGGCGGGTTCGGCGGGGCCGCGCTTGTATTCGCGGGACCAGTAGCGGGCGAGGTCGAGAGCGAAGCCGGTGAAGGTGACGGAGTAGGCGACGTGCTTGGCGAGCCAGCGGTATTTGGTGAGCACGTAGAGGGTGGCGGCGCCGGCGAGGAGGTAGGCGAAGCGGACGGGGGTGTTCCAGGAGAGCCAGAAGAGGGCGGCGGTGATGACGGCGGCGCCGGCGAGTTCGACGGGGAGGGAGGGCGGGTTTTCGTCGAAGTCCTCTTCGGGGACGGCGGAGTTCCGCCAGGCCCAGGCGAGGGCCCAGCCGAAGCAGAGGCCGAAGAAGAACTCCATGTATTTCCACCAGTGGAGGTTGAGTTCGGGGGTGAAGATGCGGCCGAGGCCCTGGATGGCGCCGCCGCAGCCGAAGCCGATAAAGCCGCCGACGAAGCCGGCGAGGGAGAAGCGGAGGGCGGGCTGGAGCTTGCCCTGTTTGCCGAGGAAGGCGACGAGGGCGATGGCGGCGAGGAGGAAGCCGGCCCAGATTTCGGGGCGGGGCTTGTCGGTGGGGTGGGAGAAGTAGATGAGCTTGGGTTCGTTGATGAACTTCCAGCCGGCCCAGGTGGCGGCGGAGATGACGGCGCCGGAGGAGAGGACGAGCATGGGGCGGGGGGTGAAGCCGAGGCTGATGACGGCGCCGGCGAGGGCTCCCCAGATGGCGCCTTTGAGGCCGAGGCCGAGGAAGCCCCACCAGAAGGTCTCGGCCTTGATGATGAAGCCGACGGTCTGGCCGTAGGTCATTTCCCCGCCGATGCCGACGCCGATGGCGGCGAAGGCGGCGACCATGGCGGTGTCGCGGCGGCGGGGGTAGAGGAGGCAGAGGGTGAGGGCGACCATGGCGCCGGGGATCATGGCGCCGAAGGGTCCGCCGCCGATGAAACCGCGGAGGCCCCAGCCGAGCATCATGGCGACGGCGGGGAGCCAGAAGGCGTAGCGGGAAGTGGGAGGCACCGGACTAGCATACAGCGAATTGAGGATGACCCGGTTGACCGGGGGGAGGGGCCGCGACTAGACTCGAAGTACCGCTCAGCACTTAGGCTTCCCCGAAGACCGTTTCCTATAGCTTGTATTTGCCGCGGTAAGGGAATTGTCATGACGCAACCGGAATTTGTCGATTACTACGAGTTACTGCAGATCAGTCCGAACGCGCAGTATCCGACGATTCAGCGCGTCTTCAAGATGCTGGCGATGCGGTATCACCCCGATAACCCGGAGACGGGGGACGTGGAGCGGTTCCTGTTGTTGAACAAGGCGCATGATACTCTGGCGGATCCGAAGCGGCGGGCGGAGTATGACGCGATTTACGCGAAGCGGCAGTTCGAGCCGGTGCGTATCTTCGAGACGAAGGAGTTCGACCTCGGCATCGACGGGGAGGCGAACCGGCGGATGGGGATCCTGTGTCTGCTCTATACGCGGCGGCGGAACGATC
>CAYMTH010000025.1:1839-7251 GCA_964393235.1 uncultured Solibacteraceae bacterium
GCATAACTACGTGCGGATGAACCACCAGGGAGATGTTTCGATCACGGGGGACGGGGTGGATTTCGTGGAAGAAAATCTGCCGAAGAACCGGTTGGCGTATCACTACCTGAAGGCGGCGGAGGCGGGGACTTCGCGGTCGGCGATGCCGGAGGAGCCGGAGCGGCAGGCGGACGTGAAGGCGGCGGGCCCGCTATAATCGGATTCTGTGTCAGACCAACATGGCCATCAGGCCAGCTTCAAGGGATTGGCGCTCGGCGCCCTTGGCGTAGTTTTCGGGGACATTGGAACAAGCCCCCTCTACACGTTGAAAGAGTGCCTGCACGCGGCGGGGCACCATAAGGCGACTGAAGCGGATCTTTACGGGCTGTTGTCGCTGATCTTCTGGTCGCTGACACTGGTGGTGACGGTGAAGTACCTGACCTTCATCATGAAGGCGGACAACCGGGGCGAGGGCGGGATTTTCGCGCTGCTGGCGCTGGTGCCGGAGCAGTTGCGGGGGGCGAAGCCGGGGCGGATTTCGGCGGTGGCGCTGTTCGCGATCATGGGCGCGGCGCTGCTGTACGGGGACGGGGTGATTACGCCGGCGATTTCGGTGCTGGGCGCGGTGGAGGGTTTGGCGGTGGCCGATTCGCGGCTGGCGCCGGCGGTGGTGCCGATCAGTTGCCTGATCATCATCGGGCTGTTCGCGATTCAGAGCCGCGGCACGGGAACGGTGGGCAAGCTGTTCGGGCCGGTGATGGTGGTGTGGTTCGGGACGCTGGGGGCGCTGGGCGTTTATCACATTTCGCACAATCCGGAAATTCTCGGCGCGCTGTCGCCGCATCACGCGGTTCATTATTTTCAGCATCACGGGTTTTCGGGGCTGCACATTCTGGCCTCGGTCGTACTGGCGGTGACCGGTGGCGAGGCGCTTTATGCCGACATGGGGCACTTCGGGATCAAGCCGATCCGAGCGGTGTGGCTGTGCTTCGTGATGCCGGCGCTGCTGCTGGCGTATTTCGGGCAGGGGGCGCACGCGCTGCGGGATCCGCGGTCGATGGACAACCCGTTCTTCTCGATGGTGCCGACGGGCGCGGCGACGTACGCGCTGGTGGTGTTGTCGAGCCTGGCGGCGATCATCGCGTCGCAGGCGTTGATTTCGGGGGCGTTTTCGCTGACGCGGCAGGCGATGCAGCTGGGGTATTTCCCGCGGGTGCAGATCCTGCACACGGCGCACCAGATGGAAGGGCAGATCTACGTGCCGCAATTGAACTATGCGCTGGGGATCGGCTGTATCGCGCTGGTGGTGGCGTTCGGGGCGTCGTCGAAGCTGGCGGCGGCCTACGGCATCGCGGTGACAGGGACGATGGCGATCACGTCGGCGATGTATTTCCTGGTGGCGCGGCAGAGTTGGAAGTGGCCGCTGGGGCGGGCGGCGGCGCTGCTGGCGCTGTTTCTGGCCTTCGATCTTCCGTTCCTTTGGGCGAACCTTTTCAAGTTCCTGGACGGCGGCTGGGTGCCGGTGCTGATGGGGATGGGCGTGTTGACGATCATGGTGATCTGGAACCGGGGGCGGACGCTGATCGCGCACAAGTACCGGCTGCGGTTCCCGTCGAAGGAATCGGCGCGGGAGCGGGTGGATGCGCGGCTGGCGGCGCGGGTGCCGGGGACGGCGGTGTTTATGGCGTCGAGCGCGGACATGCTGCCGCCGGTGCTGGTGCACCACGTGGAGCGGAGCCGGGCGCTGCAGGAGACGGTGATTTTGTTGACGATCCAGGTGGCGGGCGAGCCGGTGGTGGCGGAGGAGAACCGGTATTCGGTGACGGCGCTCGAGGATGGATTTCACCGGATCGTGGTGCGGTTCGGGTTTATGGAACAGCCAAACGTGCTGCCGGTTTTGCAGGAAGCGGTGAAGGCGGCGGGGATCCCGTTCGGGGATCACGACGTGACGTACTACCTGGGGCGGGAGAACTTCGTGGCATCGTCGAAGGGCCACATGGGCGCGGTGGCGGAGACGATTTTCGCGTTCCTGCAGAAGAACGCGGTGGCGGCGGACCGGTTCTTCGGGCTGCCGCACCGGCACGTGGTGGAAATCGGCACGCAGATGGATCTGTAGGGCGGCGGAAAAGGAAAAAGGCGCCGGGAGAACCCGGCGCCTTGATTTCGTTGGGAAAAGACGAGTTGAGCTACTTCGCCTTCTTCTGTTTCTGCTGACCGACGCGGACCTTGTTCATCGAGGCCTTCTGCTCGTTCCACGACTTCCAGTCAAAGCGCGTGGAGGCTTCCTTCAGATACGTATCGAGGTCGGTGCCTTTCGGCACCACGGCCATCAAGGTGGCGGTGTCTTTGCCATCCGGGCTGGTGATCCGGAAGCGCTTCACATTCGGAATACCCATAACAAAATCAGGATAGCACAGAGTGCAAGGCGGGGCCGAGTTCGGGGAAGCGGAAACGGAACCCGGCGGCGAGGGGGGCGGCCGGGGCGCAGCGCTGGGAGTTGAAAAGGATCTGGGCCATTTCGCCGGCGCCGAGGCGGATGACGAACTCCGGGGCCCAGAAAAAGGCGGGGCGGTGGAGGGCGGCGCCGAGGGCGCGGGTGAAGGCGGCGTTGGTGACGGGGTTGGGGGCGACGCCGTTCCAGGCGCCGGTGGCCTGTTCGTTGGCGATGGCGTAGCGGATCATGGCCGTGAGGTCCTCGAGGTGGATCCAACTCATCCACTGGCGGCCGTCGCCGAGGCGGGCGCCGAGGCCGAGGCGGAAGGGGAGGAGCATGGCGGCGAGCGCGCCGCCGTCGCGGCCGAGGACGAGTCCGATGCGGATCTTGACGACGCGGATGCCGAACGAGGCGGCGCGGTCGGCCTCGGCCTCCCACTCGCGGCAGACGTCGGAGAGGAAGCCTTCGCCGGGGGCGGCGGATTCGTCGAGGGGCTGATCGCCGCGTTGGCCGTAGTAGCCGACGGCGGAGGCGCAGACGAGGACCTTGGGTTTGTGCTCGAGTTGCGCCATGGCGTCGACGAGGTTACGGGTGCCGGTGACGCGGGAGTCGCGGATGCGCTGTTTGACGGCGGCGTTCCAGCGCTGGGAGACGGGTTCGCCGGCGAGGTGGACGACGGCGTCGACGGGCGGGTCGCGGCGGAGGTCGGTCTGGCCGCGGGAGAGGCGGAGGACGGAGTGGCCTTCGCGGGTGAGTTCGGCGGTGAGCTGGCGGCCAACGAAGCCGGTGGCGCCGGTGACGGCGATGTGCATAAGTTCCTTTACTGGGAGGGGACGAGTTCTTTGCCGGTGCGTTCGAGGTAGTCGATTTCGCGGATGTAGCCGGGCACGTCGGTTTTGCGTTTCATGCCGTCGAAGCCCATGTAGCGGATGGTGCCGAAGACGGGGCGCTCGCCCCAGGGGCGGTCGTGGAGGCCGAAGCACCAGAGGATGCCGGTGTAGGTGTTGGGGTCGCGGCCGTCGAGGGCGTAGCGGTCGTGGATATGGATCATCGTATCGAGCGCCTGCTGGTGGGTGGGGGACCACTCGATGATCTTCTTGCCCCAGTACATGCGGTAGTAGCCGTGGATCTTGCCGCGAAGGAGCATCTCTTTCTGGCAGGCGTTCCAGAGCGGCTCGTGGGTTTGGGCCTGTTCGAACTGTTCGTAGGTGTAGACGTGGTCTCGGTGGTCGTTGGCGTGTTTGCGGATGGTGAGCTGGGCCCACTCGGGGAGGACGTCGATGCGGTCGAGGGCGGGGGCGAAGCGGGCGAAGTTGAAGGCGAGTTCGCGGCGGACGATGAGCTCTTCGAGGAACTCGGCGGCGCTGAGGTTGTGTTCGGCGGCGTAGCCTTCGGCGGCGAGGGCGACTTCGAGAGACGAGATCTGGCCGAAGTGGAGGTAGGGGCTGAGGCCGGAGGTGGCGTGGTTGGAGGGGGAGTTGCGCTCGGCGCCGTAGCGGGCGAAGCGGGACTTGAGGAAGCTGTGGAGCGTCCGTTCGGCGGCGAGGCGGCCGCCGGGGAAGGCGGGGGAGGGCGGGACGGAGTGGTCGATTTCGCAGGCGGCGACGAGCGCGGGGATGTTGTCGGGGGTGACTTCGGTGTGGAAGGCGGGGCGGGGGAGGGTCCAGGGGTGGTGGAGTTGGATGGGCGGGACGGGGTGGAGGTGGTCGCGGAGGACTTTATGGATCTTGGGGCGGATGGTGTAGGCGGCCCACTCCTGTTTGACGAAGTGGTTCATGGGGACGACGCAGGAGGAGTCGACGGCGTGGAAGGCGACGCCGATGCGGGCGGGGACGCGGGCGAGGTGGTCGGCGGCGATGAAGGTGGGGTAGTCGTCGGTGACGACGAGGGCGGCGTTGGCGGCGAGTTTGTAGAGGACGGCGTTATCGTCGGCGCGGCGTTTGCGGAGGTAGAAGCAGTAGCCGGCGCCGAGGGCTTCGATCCGCTTTTGCTGCTCGGCGACGCCGGCGAGGACGAAGGTGTGGAAGCGGTCGCTGGCGGCGCGGTAGGTGCAGGTGAGGCCTTCGTAGACGAGGAGGGGGAGGCGGAGGCGGTTGGCCTCGGCGGCGGCGTGGGCGAGGGCGTGGTTTGCGTCGGCGCGCCGGTTCATCTGGGACCAGTAGAGGACGTAGCTGGCGCCGGGATTGACGGGGACCTGGTTGAGGACGCGCAGGCGGAGATCGAGAGACACTACCCTATTGGATGACACGGTGGCGGGGGAAGCTACAATATCGTAAGAATGCGCCTGTGGAACCGTGCCAAGCTGCTGGCCGCCTACCTGGGGCGCCGTACGCGGGTGAATGCGCTGCCGGTGGAGTACATCGTCGAGACGACGGCGAAGTGTAATCTGTACTGTCCGATGTGCCCGCGGGAGACGCACAAGCAGCCGAAAGAGGACATGGACGACGCCGTGTTCGAGCGGCTGGTGACGAGCGCGGGCGAGACGGCCGAGCACATGATGCTGATCGGGCTGGGCGAGCCGCTGCTGGACCCGAAGATCTTCGAGCGGATCGAGTTCTGCGACCGGCACCGCGTGTTCACGCTGCTCTCGACGAACGGGACGCTGCTGGACGCGAAGGCGACCGAGCGGCTGCTGGACACGAACCTGGAGCACATAACGCTGAGCTTCGACGGGTCGACGAAGGAGAGCTTCGAGTTCTACCGCAAGGGGGCGAAGTTCGAGAAGGTGCGGGACAACTTCGTGCACTTCGCGCGGCGGAAGCGGGAGCGCGGGTCGAAGCTGCAGGTGGTGGTGCAGATGGTGCGGATGGAGCGGAACTGGGACGAGGTGGAGGAGTTCACGCGGTTCTGGCGGGCGGTGCCGGGCGTGGACGAGGTGCGGATCAAGGCCGACGAGACCGACCTGATGCGGCCGGAGGCGGCGCATGCGCCGCAGGACTGGACGCACCCGTGCCACTACCTGTGGCGCGGGGCGATGTACGTGAAGCACAACGGGGACG
>CAYMTH010000025.1:7261-14713 GCA_964393235.1 uncultured Solibacteraceae bacterium
CTCACCGGCGATGGTGGCGATGCGGGAGGCGCACGTGACGGGGCGGGCGGGGGAGATCGACGTGTGCGCGAAGTGCCGGACGGCGATTCCGCATCCGCTGCTGGTGGCGGGGAGCCTGCTGTTTCACGGGCGGACGGTGCGGAAGCTGCTGCCGCTGGTGGAGCGGCTGGCGTATTTCGGGCGGTGGTCGGGGCTGTTGCGGCCGGTGGACGATCAGCGGCGGCCGAAGACGGACGGGTTGGTGCAGATCGAGCGGAAATAGAAAAAGGGCGGCCGGTGGGCCGCCCTTTCGCGTTGGCGCCGTTTGCGCGGCGGTTTACTGGTAGCCGACCAGCTTCGACGAGGACGACGAGTAGGTGAAGACACCCACGTCGAGGCCGCGCGCAGTGAAGCGGGAGGGCTCGTTGGTGATGCCGACGCTCAACTGGCCGGTCTGGATGCCCTGGACGACGGTGCTCGGCGGCATGCCGAGGAGAATGGCCGAGGGGACCGTGAGGCGTCCGGCGGAGCCGCGTTCGAGGCAGTAGAAGGCGGCGCCGACGCGGGCCGACTGGTTGAACGAATTGCCGGTGACGAAGACGTATCCGTTAGCCTGCGCGCCGGACCAGGTGATGCTGAGGTCGGAAGCGCGGTTGATGTTGGTGATGGCGTTCTCGTTAGTCCAGGTGAAGTTGCCCGGGATGGTCAGGTTCGAGGTGAACGAGCCGACATCGACGCCGCCGCCACCGTTGTTGGTGGAGTAGGAGCCAGGCGTCAGGTAGGAGGCCGAAGCGCCGCCGCCCGGGAGTCCGGGGATGCCGCCGGGCAAGCCGGGAATGCCGCCGCCAACGCCCGTGGAAGTGGACAATTGGGCGGTGTAGAGGCCGTCGTTGCCCTTGGGCAGCTGCTTGGCGCCGTTGGGGCCGGTGAGGTTGATGGTCGGGCCGGCATCGAGGAAGCGGGGGCGGATCGGGTCCGTGGGAGAGCCGCTTTCGCCGGCGACGGTGAACAGCGAGCAGGAGCCGATGGTGACGGAGGTGCCGTTGTTTCCGCGGGAGGCGACGAGCTGCGTGGGGTCGTAGCTCACGAAAGAGCCGACGGCGGTTTCCGTGGTCGTGTCGATGGACACGCCCATGGCTGTGGCCTTGGAGGTGGCGCGGACGAGCGCGACGCTGCCGACGTTCAGCTTACCGGTGCTGTTGGCGGTGTTGAGTTCCTCAGCGGTGTAGCCGAAGGGATCGGAGCAGGCACCGCCGTTGGTGGCGACGGCCATCGAGGTGTAGTTCGACACGTTGTTGCCGTTCTTGACGACGACGGGGACGTAACAGCCCTGGACGCCGGCGGGAACCTCAAACACGATCTGGTCGACGCCGGAGCAGCAGCCGGAGCGGCCCTTGTAGAGGATGTTGGCGCTGCGGCCGCCGACGAGGACTTCGATCGGCTGATTGAGGTTGCCGACGGGAGGCGCGCCGGCGTCGGAGCCCTGAATGGCGCCGAGGCCGGTGCCCCAGAGGATCATGGCCTGGCCGGGGCGGGCAGCGTTGAGAATGGTGTTGACGGGCCGGTTGGTTTCCGAGTTCACGTTCTGCACGACGGCGGGGCCGGAGCCGCCCTGGTTGATGGTGAAGATGCCGAACTGGCTGGCGACGATCTGGACGGCGAAGCTGGCCGAGGTCTGGCCGTTGTAGGTGACGGTCAGCTGGCCGTTGCCCAGAGGAGTGGTGGACGGGATGATGGCGCCGACCTGGGTGGCGAGCGAGTAGACCAGGATGAGGTTCGAGGTCTGGCCGCCGACCGTGATGCGGGCCGAGGTGCCGCCGAGTTCGGTGGGGAGCGGGAACGAGCCGGCCTGGACAATCGAGGCCGGGCCGAGGTTGCGTCCGAAGATAGCGATCATCGACCCCTGGGCGAGGCCCGCATTGGGCAGGCCGGGGACGATGTAACTCGCCGTGTTGAGAGCGCCCGTGACAGCGGGCTGGGCGGCCGCGGATATCGCAAGCGCGGTGCCGATTAGTACGTTACAGAGCCATTTTTTCATGTGGTGTCTATTCCTTATTGGCCCCTGGTATGCCGAGCGCCTTCATCTTTTTGTAGAGATGGCTGCGTTCGAGCCCCAGCAGGTCCGCGGCGCGGCTGATATTTCCCCGCGCCTCCTCCAGTTTTTTGGTGATGTACTCCCGTTCCGCGGCTTCGCGAACCTCTTGCAGGCTCGAAAACTGCGGCATCTCCGCGTCGAAAACGCTGCGTTTCGACGGATTGATCGGGATGTGACGAGCGTCGATCCGGATCTGCGGATTCATGATGACGATCCGTTCGATCAGGTTGCGTAGCTCGCGCACATTGCCCGGCCAATAGTATTCCTCCAGCATGCGCATGGCTTCGGGAGAGAACTCCTTACGCTTGCGTCCATATGCGGAAGTGAACTCGATCATGAAGTGTTCGGCGAGCAGGCCGATATCTTCGCGGCGGTCCCGCAGGGGCGGGACGTGAAACGGAATGACGTTGAGGCGGTAGAAGAGATCCTCGCGGAAGTTGCCGCGTTCGATCTCCTGTTCCAGGTTCTTGTTGGTGGCGGCGACGACGCGGGCATCCACCTTGATCCACGCGGCGGCGCCGAGCGGCTCGAAGCGCTGTTCGTCGAGGGCGCGGAGGACCTTGGCCTGGGTTTTCAGGCTCATGTCGCCGAACTCGTCGAGGAAGAGCGTGCCGGCGTCGGCCTTCTGCAGCTTGCCGATCTTGTCCTCGTGGGCGGCGGGGAAAGCGCCCTTGACGTGGCCGAAGAGTTCGCTTTCGATGAGGTCGTCGGGGATGGCGGCGCAGTTGACCTCGATGAAGGCCTCGTGGCTGCGGAGGCTCATGGCGTGGATGGCGCGGGCGACCAGTTCCTTGCCGGTGCCGGACTCGCCGTAGATGAGCACGCGGCCGTTGGTGGAGGCCATCAGGCCGAGCTGCTGGCGGAGCGCCTTCATGGGCACGCTGTCGCCGACGATCGGGTAGTCGTTGACCTCGCCGGCGTTGAGGCGGGTGAGCTCGAGGGCCATGCGACGCTGTTCGATGGCGTTCTTGACGACGACCAGCACCTTGTCGATGGTCAGCGGTTTTTCGATGAAGTCGAAGGCGCCCATGCGGGTGGCGCGGAGAGCGGTCTCGATGGTGCCGTGGCCGGAGATCATGACGACGGCGGGGCGGTCCTCGTCGACGCGTTCCTGGATGCGGTTGAGGACCTCCATGCCGTCGATGCCGGGCAGCCAGACGTCGAGCAGGACGCAGTCGAAGGTCTGGGTATCGAGCAGGTGGAGGCAGGTCTCACCGTCGGGCACGGAATCGACGTGGTAGCCCTCGTCTTCGAGCACAGCGCCGAGCGACGAGCGGATGCCCGGTTCGTCGTCGACGATGAGAATGCGGCGTTGTTTCATGCTTTTGCTTCGGCGCCGGCGAGAGAGCCGACGGCGGTGGGTACCTCGATGGTAAATCGGGCGCCGGTAGGCGTGTTGTCTTCCACGCGGATTTGGGCGCCGTGATCGGTCAAAATATGCGCGACAATTGCGAGGCCGAGGCCGGTGCCGCGCTCCTTGGTGGAGAAATAGGGCAGGAAGAGCTTTTCGCGGTCCTCGGGGGAGATACCGGTGCCGGAGTCGGCGACAACGAGTTCGACGGTGTCCGCGGTGGGGGCGCTGGTGCGGATGGAGAGGTGGCGCCAGGGGACGTCTTTCATGGCCTCGGCGGCGTTGTCGATCAGGTTGACGACGACGCGCTTGAACTGTTCGCGGTCGATGTTGACGACCGGGAGATCGGGGGCGAGCGACTTGTGGATGGTGACGCCTTCGAGGCGGCCGGAGAAGACGGCGAGGGCGGCCTCGACGACCTCGTTGAGATCGGAGGGCTGGGGCTGGGCGGCGGGGAAGCGGGCGAACTGGGAGAACTCGTCGACGAGGGATTTGACGCTGACGACCTCGTCCTGGATGATGCGCGTGCAATCGCGGACGACGCGGGCGAACTCGGGGGAGGCGGAGCCGCGCTCGAGGTGGCGGGCGATGCGTTCGGCGGAAAGCGAGATGGGCGTGAGGGGGTTCTTGATTTCGTGGGCGATGCGGCGGGCGACCTCGTGCCAGGCGGCGGCCTTCTGGGCGCGGAGGAGCTCGGAGGTATCTTCGAGGACGATGACGTAGCCGGAGGTGACGCGCTCGTCGATGGGGGCGACGGTGACGGAGAGGTGGAGGGTCTGGCGGCCGAGAGGGACGTCGATCTGGCGGGAGGCGACGCCGGTGCGGCGCGAGCGGTTCATGAGGTAGCGGAGCTCGATGATGTCCTCGGGCTGGAAGAGCTGGTCGAGGCGGGCGGCGGCCTTTACCTTCTCTGCGCCGAACATGCGCTGCAGTGCGTGGTTGACGGTCTGGATGCGGCCGTCGGCGGCGATGGAGATGACGCCGGTGGGGATGGACTCGAGGATGGTTTCGGTGAAGCGGCGGCGGGCTTCGAGTTCGCGGCTGGAGGACTCGAGGTCCGCGGTCATTTCGTTGAACTGGCGGACGAGGGTGGCGAGTTCGTCGACGGCGCCGACCTGGACGCGGTGGCGGAGGTTGCCGCGGCGGACCTCGCGGGCGGCCTCGAGCAGCGCGGCGATGGGGATTGTGATCTGGCGGGCGAGGAAGAGGGCGACCCAGGTGGCGACGAAGAGGATGAAGAGGGTGATGAGGGCGAGGTAGATGAGGTAGAAGCGGCGGGTTTCCTGGCGGTCGAGGCCGAGTTGGTTGTACTCGGCGACGTAGCCGGAGATTTCGCGCTCCTTCTGTTCGAGGTCGACGGGGAGGTGGGTGGTGAGGACGAGTGTGCCGCCGGTGCGGATGGGCGCGGTTTCGACGATGCGGCGGGCGGAGTTGGAGCGGTTGCGCGCGTTCCAGCCGCAGACGGGGAGTTTGCCGCGGGCGGCGGAATCGATGTGGACCTCGACGATGTCGTTTTCCTCGCAGAGCTTTTCGAACAGGTCGCTGTTGGCGGGCCCGCCGTGGGCGAAGACCTCGACCTCCGGCAGGGAGGCGAGCCAGTTGGCCTGGGCGCGGGTGCGGATCTGCGATTCGCGGAGCAGGGCGACGCCGGTGTCGGAGAGGGCGAGTTTGACGTTTTCGGCCGGGCGCGAGAACCACTGCTTGATGTTCATGTTGAGCACCTGGTAGCTCCACAGGACCATGAACAGGACGGGCAGGAAGGAGAGCAGCAGCGCGCCGGTGACGAGCTTCGTTTTGATGTGCGAGCCTTCGCTATCGCGGCTGCGCTCGATGTAGAGCTTCACCATCAGCCGGAAGAGCATGAAGGCGAGCCAGACCATGAGGAGGAAGACGAGGGTCGACATGGCCCAGTACAGGTAAACCTGACCGACGTTGGCCGGCCCGAGCTTGCCCATATTGAAAGAGCCCTGCCAAATCACGAGGCCGACGAGAATCAGCAGCGTGACCACGGCGGCCGCATTGAGCAGACGCTTCCGCATGGATACATTGATTATATGTGTTGGGTCCGGCGGGTTAGCGGGCCTTCCAGGCGGCTTCGATTACGGGCCGGACGATGGCGGCGAAGGCGTCGTAGGCGGGCGGGTGGAAGTGCAGGAGGTCCTTCCTGTAAAGCTCCAGGCGGGGCTGGCCGGCGGTGTCGAAGAGGGCCGGATTGAGGTCGATGAAGCCGAGGCGCGGGTCGGTGCGGGAGTAGGCGGCAACGGCCGCGTTGGCGGCGTCGACGACGTGCCACTTGTCGCGCTTCTGCGGGGCGCGGTTGATGGCGGCGTAGAAGATGCGGGTCTTGGGCAGGCGGGCATGGACGCGTTCGACGAAGGCGCGGTAGTTGGCGGCGATGGTCTCGGCGGAGGCGGAGGCGTTGATGTCGTTACTGCCGCAGTAGTAGACGATGATGGCGGGCTCATAGGGCAGCACGACGCGGTCCATGTAGTGCAGGATTTCGTGCGTTTGCGAGCCGCCGAAGGCGCGGTTGAAGACGGGCAGCGGCGCCATGTGCGCGGTGAGTTGGGCCCACTGGCGGAAGATGCTGCTGCCGATGAAGAGGATGCCCTGGCGCGGGGGCGGCGCGACGCGGTCCTGCTCGAGGAACGCGTCAATGGCCTTGGCGAAGCGTTCCGGGTTGGCCGGTTGCGGAAACGCCGCGGCGGCGAGCCCGAGGCAGAGCAGGAGGCGAAGAAGCATGCGTCCTAATTTACTCCGGACGCATCGGAAAAGGGTACATGTCGAGCCAGCTCTTTTCCTCTTTGACTCTGCGCGGCGTCACGCTGCCGAACCGGATCGCGGTGTCGCCGATGTGCCAGTATTCGGCGGTGGACGGCTTTGCCAACGACTGGCATCTGGTTCACCTGGGCAGCCGCGCGACGGGCGGCGCCGGTATGGTGATCGTCGAGGCGACGGCGGTGGAGGCGCGGGGGCGGATCACGTACGGCGACCTGGGGCTGTGGTCCGACGCGCAGATCGAGCCGCTGCGGCGGATCGTGGATTTTGTGAAGGGGCAGGGTTCGGTTCCGGCCATTCAAATCGCGCACGCGGGACGGAAGGCGAGCTGCCACGTGCCGTGGGACGGCGGCGCGGCGATCCCGCCCGGGGCGCCGAACGGCTGGCAGGTGGTGGCGCCGAGCGCGGTTCCATTTCAGACGGGCGATCCGGTTCCGCACGCGCTGACGGTAGACGAGATCGACGGGCTGGCGGAAGCGTTCGCGGCGACGGCGCGGCGGGCGGTGGCGGCCGGATTCGAGGTGATCGAGATTCACGGCGCGCATGGTTACCTGATCAGTTCGTTTCTGTCGCCGCGATCCAACCGGCGGGAGGATGACTACGGCGGATCGTTCGAGAACCGGGCGCGTTTTCTGACGCGGGTGATCGGCGCGGTGCGCGGCGCGATTCCGGAAGCGATGCCGCTGCTGCTGCGGATTTCGGCGCACGAGTGGGTGGAGGGCGGCTGGACGCTGGAGGATTCGGTGGCGCTGGCGCGGCTGGTGGCGCCGCTGGGGATCGACCTGATCGACTGCTCGTCGGGCGGGAACTCGATCGACGCGAAGATTCCGGTGGCGCCGGGCTTTCAGGTGCCGCTGGCGGAGAAGGTGCGGCGGGAGGCGGGCGTGGCGACGGGGGCGGTGGGGTTGATCACGGAGCCGCGGCAGGCCGAAGAGATCGTGGCGTCGGGGAAGGCGGATCTGGTGCTGCTGGCGCGGGAGTTGCTGCGGGATCCGTACTTCCCGCTGCGGGCGGCGCAGGCGCTGGGCGAGCCGGTGCGCGTGCCGCGGCAGTATTTGCGGGCGTTCCGGGACTCAGTCGCCAGGTAGTTCGCCGAGCGTGAGGGATGGCCAGCGGGTGCGGCGGCGCCGGAGGACGGCGGCCAGAAGCGCGCCGGAGCCGATCAGGGAGGCGGCGAGGCCGGCCAGGAGGCGAGGATTTTCCTCGACGAAACGGCGGGTCTGTTCGGCGATGTGCCGGATCTTGACGA
>CAYMTH010000025.1:14723-15055 GCA_964393235.1 uncultured Solibacteraceae bacterium
GGGGGGCCGGGTTCTTGCGGAACCGACCTTTATGGCGGGGGTGGGGGCCGGGGGGGGAGGGGGGGGGGCGGGCTGGTGTTTCCGGGGATGCCGGGGTGGGCGGAGCGGGGTTGGCGGCGTCGCGGAAGCGCTTTTCGAAGCGGGCGACCTCATCGGGGGAGAGGGCGGCGCCGGCCATCGCGCGGGCCTGGCTGATGACGGCCTGCTTGAGGCGGCGGTTGCCGCAGACGTTGGCGGTACAGGCGACGCCGGTCTTGGCGACGAGGCGGACGTACTCACGGACGAGGTTCTGACGCTGGGCGGCGGAGAAACGATAGGTGCCCTGGCGGTCG
>CAYMTH010000025.1:15065-17644 GCA_964393235.1 uncultured Solibacteraceae bacterium
AGGCGTGAGACGAGTTCCTGCCGGGCACCGGGATTGGCCTTGTCGAAGAACTCGCGCAGGCCGAGATTGTACTCGTCGGCGATGTAGACGTCGTAGGTCTTCTTCCAGACGGTCTGGTCGACGGCCTCGGGTGCCGTGGCCTGCCAGCCGTAGAGGTTCTCAATGGAGCGGGCCATGAGGCGTCCGCCGGCGTAGCCTTCCTTCTGGAGCTCGGCGATCCATTTCGGGTTCCAGTTGCGGCCGTGAAGTTCGGTGGAGATGAAGCCACGGGCGTCTTCAACGCGTTCGGCGCCTGGACGGCGCATGTTGTTGATGACCAATTTCGGCTTTGCGCCGACGGATTCGGAGGCGGTGCGGAGGCCGCCCATCCACTGGTAGACGTCGTCGTTATCGACGGCGCCATAGAGATTGGAGGAGCGGCTGTGGACGATCATCTCGTTGCCGCGGAGTTGTTCCTCGAGCAGTCTGGGGGCGGCGCCGCCCCAGGTCTTTTCGGTGTAGGCGTAGTTCATTTTGCTCAGGTAAAGCTGAGCCATGGTTTCGGGCTCGTCCTTGTCGCGGCTTTGCTCGACGAACTGGGAGAGGCCGAGGCCGTAGGCGCCGGGGGCGGTGGCGAAGACGCGGGCGCCGGCGAGTTCGCGAGCCTGTGCGGGGGCGACGCCGCGGGCGATCAGGGCGGTTTCGATGGAGCGGGTCTGGCGGCTGATGGCGTTGTCGCCGGCGGAGGCGGCGAGGCGGGCGGCGCGGTCGAGGAGGATGATCTTGTCGGCGAGTCCATCGCGGTAGAGGCCGCTGGCGGTGAAGACGACGTTGATGCGCGGGCGGCCGAGTTCGGCATCGGGGATGAGGCGGAGGCGATCAACGACGCCGCGGGAGTTCCATTCGGGCGCGACGCCCATGAGGAACAGTGCCTGGGCTTCCATGGCGCCTTCGTGGCGGCCGGTCTCGCCTTGCCACAGGACCATGGAAAGGCGTTCGGGGTACCGGCCGTCGCGGGCGCGCATCGACTCGAGGAGGTCGCGGCCGAGGCGTTTGCCGACTTCCCAGGCGGCTGGTGTGGGCATCCGGGCGGGATCGCCCTGGTGGAGGTTGCGACCGGAGGGAAGGGCGGCGGGGACTTTGAGGGGATCTCCGACCAGGCCGCTGGGGAGGAATTCGCCGCGGAGGACGCGGGGGAGGGCGTCGAGTTCGCGTGGGGCGGATTCGCGGAGACGGGCGAGCCAGGCGGCGCCGTCGTCGAAGACGCGCCGCAGTTTGTCACGGAGCGGGACGGGGAGGGCGGCGGGGATTTCGACGGATTCGCCGGCGAAAACGGTATCGTTCCAGGAGCCCATGCGGGTGCTCACCTGCTTCCACTCTTCGGGCAGGAGAGCGGTCCGCTGAAAGGTATTGAACGCCTCGCGCTGGCGTTCGAGAGTGGGTGGGACGCCGAGGGTGGGAAGGCCTAGGGGGATGGCGGCGTCCTCCATTTCCTCGAGCCACTCGGCGGCGCGGGTTAAGGCGGCGTTCTCGTCGGCGAGGTCGAGCGGGATCTGTTTGACGAGGTCGAGGCGGTGAAGTTCGGCGAGGGCGGCACGGCCATACTCGGCGGCGAGGGAGGGGGAGGTTTCGCGGTTGGACTCCCACTGCTTCAGGTGCTTGCCGAGCTCTTCGAAACGGGCGGAGGAGCCGGTACGGACGAGCATGGGGGTGAGGTGGGAGATATCGACGGCGGCGGAGCGGCGGCGGGCCTGGAGGGCTTCGCCGTCGCCGTCCATGATGTAGTAATTGACGTTGGGCAGGTCGCCGAGGAGGACCTCGGAAGAGTCCCAGCCGGCCTGTCCGACGTTTTTGCCGGGAAGCCATTCGAGGGTGCCGTGCCGGCCCATATGGAGGACGGCGTCGGCTTCGAGCTGATGACGGTAGAAGAGGTAGCTGGCGACGTAGCCGTGGTGCGGGGGAAGGGAGGCGGAGTGCTGGACCTTGGTGTACTCGGCGAATGAGGCGCGGAGGAGTTGCGGGCCGACGAAGACGTTTTCGAAGCGGAAGCCGGGGATGACGAAAAACTTGCGGCCATCGGGGGCGGTCCAGGTCATGAGGGTGGCCTTTTCGGGCGGGCCCCAGCGGGAGTTGACGAGCGACTGAAACTGTTCCGGGAGACGCTGGAACCATTCGCGGTAGCGGGCGAGCGGGAGGAGGGTGACGCCGCCGTGGGAGAGCATCGCGGTCAGTTCGCCGGGGGCCCATTCCTCGATATTGCGGCCGGAGCGGGAGATGCGGTCGAGGAGTTCGGCGGCGGTGGGCGTGCGGACGCCGGTGCGGTAGCCTTCCTGGCGGAGGCGCTCTAGGACGTTGCTGAGGCTGGGGGCTAGATTGAGGTAGCTGGCGCCGACGTTGCCCTTGCCGGGCGGGTTGTTGTAGTAGAGAACGACAAGGCGCTTTTCGGCGTTGGGCTTCAGGCGGAGGGCGACCCAGCGGCGGGCACGGCGGGCGGCCATGTCTACGCGTTCGGCGATGGGCATGGTGCGGGAGGAGACGCCGTCGGGGGCGGTCTCGGTGGTGGCGGCCTGAATGGGGACGGGAGGGACGGTGGGGGGGGG